>JANQEB010000079.1 GCA_028278605.1 Candidatus Gastranaerophilales bacterium | reverse complement strand
TAAAGGGCTTCGCCCTTTACGAATCCTGATAGATTTTTGAAAAATTTTTAAAATTATACTAAGCTATAATTGTTTTTTAGCTAACCCGTCATTGGGGTTAATTAACTCCTCAAAAAATAATTCGTGATTGTAGTTATTTAACAATTCGAGTTAGTTAATCCAATTTTTCCAGCAAATCATCGTTTATTTCAAAATTTGCGTACACATTTTGGACATCGTCTTGATTTTCAATGTTATCAAGCAGCTTTAAGAGATTTTTTGCCGCTGTTTCGTCATCTACGTTAATTGTATTTGACGGAATCTTTGTTAATTCTGCATTTTTAACCTTAAAACCCGCTTTTTCAACCTCCTCTGCAACAGATTGCAAACTTTCAGGAGCGGTTACTATTTTGTAGTCTTCGTCTTCATCAGTAATAAAATCATCAGCCCCGGCGTTAATAGCGCTTTCAAACAGCTCATCCTGTTCAGCTCCTTCTTTTGCAACTGAAATATGACCTTCATCCTTGAACATCCAGCCAACACAGCCGGTTTCTCCGAGGTTTCCGCTGTATTTGTTAAAATAGCTTCTTATATCACCTGCTGTCCTGTTTCTGTTGTCGGTTAGAGCCTCGATAATCACTGCGACACCGCCCGGGCCATAGCCTTCATAAGTTATGGACTCCAGATTAGAACCGTCGCTTCCGCCTGAGGCTTTTTCTATTGCGCGTGTAATGTTGTCGTTTGGGAGTCCGGCAGCTTTACCTTTATCAATAGCAGTTCTCAGCCTGAAGTTTGTCTCAGGATCAGCCCCGCCT
This sequence comes from Candidatus Gastranaerophilales bacterium, assembly GCA_028278605.1. GTDB lineage: Bacteria > Cyanobacteriota > Vampirovibrionia > Gastranaerophilales > UBA9971 > JANQEB01. The sequence continues at coordinate 4,661 of JANQEB010000079.1, read as the reverse complement.
TCTTTTGCGGCAACCATGATTTCCCTGGCGAATTTGGCAAAAGCCACGCCTTTCTGGGCATCCACCTTTGCTTTTCTGTGTTTAATATTAGCCCACTTGGAATGTCCGGCCATAAAACTTCTCTCTCAATAGAATTTTTTATATGTAGATTTTATCAAAACTGAAAGATTTATCAAATTGAAGCATTAATAGCTTCACTATGACAGTCTGGTGTTTTTGTGATTATATTTAACTGATAACAAAAACAACCTACAAGCACAATGAGTGAAATACCGCAGGGATTTGAATTTGACGTAATTATAGTGGGCGGCGGTCATGCCGGCTGCGAAGCTGCTCTTGCCTCTTCAAGGCTTGGCGCGAGGACGCTTTTAACTTCGCTTAACCTGGAAAACATTGCCACAATGCCATGCAACCCTGCTATTGGCGGCCCTGCCAAGTCCAACCTTGTAAGGGAAGTCGATGCAATCGGTGGAGAAATGGGATTAGCTGCTGATGCGACGTATTTGCAGATGAAAATGCTTAACAGAAGTAAAGGCCCGGCAGTTAGGGCTCTGCGAGCCCAGTCTGACAAAAAAGAATACATGAAATATATGCGAAATGTGCTTGAAAAGCAGGAAAACCTGTTTTTAAAGCAGTGTAGCGCAGTTGATCTGATAGTCAGGGACAATAAAATTTGCGGAGTAATTGATGAGCTTGGCCATAAATATCTTGCAGGGGCTGTAGTTCTTACTACAGGGACTTCTTTAAGCGGGAAGATTTTTATAGGGCTGCAGTCCTTCCCCGCGGGAAGATTGGGGGAAATGCCGGCAATAGGGCTTTCCGGCGCGCTTGAGCGGGAGGGAATTACGGTTAAGAAACTAAAAACCGGAACTCCTGCCAGGGTTGATTCAAGAACCGTAGATTACTCTAAAACCACTATTCAGCCCGGTGATGAGGAGTTAAATTTCTTTTCTTTTGAACCTGACAGGCCAATACGGGAACAAATACCCTGCTATCTTACCAGGACAACCCGGCAAACTCATGAAATTATACTCGCAAACCTTGACAGATCACCGCTTTATAGCGGACTGATTCAGGGAATTGGCCCCAGGTACTGCCCTTCTATTGAGGATAAGGTGGTTCGCTTTTCAGAAAGGGAATCTCACCATATATTTATAGAGCCGGAAGGCAGGGATACTTATGAAACCTATATTCAGGGATTCTCAACAAGCCTGCCTGCGGATGTCCAGCTAAAAATGCTGAGGTCTTTGCCAGGACTGGAGAATGTCTGGATAGTAAAACCGGCGTATGCTGTTGAATATGATTATGTCCCGGCTGTTCAACTGTCGCATTCGCTTATGACAAAACAAATAGAAGGTTTATTTTGCGCAGGGCAAATTAATGGTACCAGCGGTTATGAAGAAGCAGCAGCACAGGGGCTAATAGCCGGAATCAACGCTGCAAGGCTGGTTGAGCGCAAGAGTATGATAACTTTATCACGGAGCAGTTCATACATAGGCACACTAATAGATGATCTTGTAACAAAAGACATAGAAGAACCTTACAGGATGTTGACTTCCAGGTCTGAATATAGGCTGGTTTTAAGACAGGATAACGCTGATGAGCGTTTAACTCCGCTTGGATACAGGATTGGACTGATAAGCAAAGAAAGATGGGCAAGGTTTAAAGATAAACAAAGAACCATAAAAAAAGAAATAACAAGGCTTCATAAGACACGGGTAAGCCCGGATGAAGAAATAAATGGAACCTTAGCCCGGTACAACGAAGAAATCAAGATGAACTATAGCCTGGCAGAACTCATAAAAAGGCCGGGACTTAACTACGAGGCAGTAAAAAAGATCGATAAAACAGCGCAAAATGCGGATTTCCCGCGGGAAATCCGCGAGCAGGTCGAGGTTCAGCTTAAGTATTCAGGTTATATAGAAAGACAAAATGCCCAGATTGACCAGGCTGGTAAGCTTGAGAAAATAAAGATTCCGGAAGATATAGATTATCAGGGTATAATTCAATTATCACAGGAGTCAAGAGATCGTCTTTCAAAGATTCGCCCGGTGAATTTAGCGCAAGCTTCAAGAATCGGTGGGGTTAACCCGGCCGATATCTCTATATTGCTTGTTATCCTTGAGTCAAAAAGAAGAATGCTGGTAAGAACTTCCGATTATAATAAAATGAGTTAGTTTCCGTTAAATCGGGCATGAATGAGTCCGGGCTCCCGCAGGCATGAATGAGATTTAAGTAATAAAAAACTTTTTAATGTATAATAAACTCTTGATAAGCTTACTTATTCTTGTTTAGAAGCGTCAAATTACAGACAGGTTTTAAACAGCGGTTAACGGGCTAAACCGGAAGGAGGCAGGCAAATGACTTCAATAGGCTATTATACAAACCCAGGGGAGTTTAAAAATATTACTTCAGCTGCAAGATCGACTATTCAGACTGCTTTTTTCAGGAACAATATTGAAACAATCAATTCTTTACACGAAGCATATAAACTTGCTAAAGACAGCCCGGGAACTATCGAACTGACCGGCATGCCGGTTTATGAGCCGGAAAAACAGGGGCTTCCAAAAGATGCTAATGCCCTGCTGTTTAACGACGGGACCGTGGTAGGAAGATGCGCCGCAGCCAGAAAAATTGTAGGCGAGCTTGATTGTGATGTTAAACAACTTCTTCCTGTAATCAGGGAAGCTATTTATGGCACAAGAGACAGGTTAATGTACCATGCCCAGGCAGTTATAGGTCTTGATCAGGATTTTATGGTAAAAGCAAACCTGCTTATACCTGAAGGTTTTGAAAATGTTATGTACAGCTGGTTATTAAACTTCCAGTACATAAATGAGTTTTACTCACAGCTTTACAGGGATTCAAGGCCAATCCCTGAAGGCGATATCTGTTTGTTCTCCGATCCTGACTGGACACACCCGGATTTCCCTTACGGTTTAACTTTCTTTGACCCGCAAAACAATTGCGCTGCAATTCTTGGCATGAGGTACTTCGGTGAACACAAGAAAGGCACGCTTACACTTGCCTGGGGAATCGCTGCCAGAAACGGTTATGCTTCCTGTCATGGCGGTTTAAAAAGATATAACCTTTCAAGCGACAAAAAATACTCAGTTGCAGTGTTTGGACTCTCAGGTTCAGGCAAATCAACAATCACTCATGCAAAGCACGAGAATAAATATGATGTAACAGTCCTTCATGATGACGCTTTCATAATCAACACAAAGGAAAAATATTCCATAGCCCTTGAACCTGCATACTTTGACAAGACACAGGACTACCCGATGGGCTGCGATGACAATAAATTTATCATTACACTCCAGAATAACGGCGCTATACAGGGAGAAGACGGTAAATTATACGTGGTTTCAGAGGACATCAGGAACGGGAACGGAAGGGCTGTTAAGTCAAAACTCTGGTCACCAAACAGGGTGGATAGGGTAAATGAGCCAATTAACGCTATTTTCTGGTTGATGAAAGACCCGACTATCCCTCCTGTGCTAAAACTCAACGAAGCTTCCTTAGGAGCCGCAATGGGCGCTACATTGGCTACAAAACGAACTTCAGCAGAGAGACTGGCCGCCGGTGTTGACCCTGATGCCCTGGTAGTTGAGCCGTATGCAAACCCGTTCAGGACTTATCCGCTTACAATGGACTATGAAAGGTTCAAGTTCCTCATAGAGGATGGGGTTGAATGCTATATCCTCAATACAGGCGACTTTATGGGTAAAAAGGTTAAGCCTGAGCATACCCTTGGAATTATTGAGTCAATAATTGAAGGCACAGCACAGTTTAAGAAGTGGGAAAACTTCTCAGACATAGAAATTCTTGAAATAGGCGACTTTGATACAAACCTGAACAGCCGGGAATACAAGCAGCAGTTCGTTGCAAGATTAAATGACAGGTTAAACTTCATTAAGTCAAGAAACACGGAAAAAGGCGGCCTGGATAAGCTTCCGGCTGACGCAGCCTGTGCTGTTGAAAAAGTGATCAAAGAAGTTAGTAATAAAGTTATAGCATAAGTTTTTTGTGCGGCAATAGTTTCAAAACCGCCCTGAATTTGTACCAGGACGGTTTTTTGACAATTAAGAAGGCTATACTAAAATGAGTTAGTTTTCGAAAAACCCGACGCGGTCGCATTTTCCTAAAACGTCGCTTTTTGCTTACGCATACCGATTTATTTTCATTAACTTCACTTTAAGATTACTTATTGAAATCGGTATATTAATCAAGCAGGGACTCTAACAATGCGGCATTATGCCCTGCTAATGTGTTTTCTCTAACTTTATGCTTGTGGATGTAAACTCTTAAAGCTTCTCTAATAAGTTCACTTCTTGATCTTTGCTCTTCACCGGCAACTTCATCGATTTTGCTTAAAAATTCTTCTGGCATTGAAATTAATACTCGGGCCATTTTTTCCTCCTGGTCATTTATAATTTTAATTACTTAAGTGTGGGCAGTTTTTTAAGTTATAGGGTTAATCAGTTTGCTCCTGTATATATAAAAACTGATTCTATTATATAATTGCTATATTTTATATATATTACTGCTAAAATTGTAAAATTTCTTTACAAAATAACCCAGGCCGAGTTCAATTTTTAATTGCAATACTTTATCAGTGCGAATATATATTGAATGCATAAAGAAAGGTAAGGTGTTGA
>JANQEB010000065.1 GCA_028278605.1 Candidatus Gastranaerophilales bacterium | reverse complement strand
CCATGATGTAATTAGAATTGTTCATATTTACATCCTGACACTTCTTGGAAAAAAAGACGAATCAGGATGTTTCTTTTTTATGAATTTTTTCTATTTTGCGTAAGTCCTGACCTAATACAAAAGACGAATGTAACTGTAAAACTATGAAGGAACAACAGGCTTTAGGCGTTGTAACATCTGTTTTAAAAAATATGTTTATACCGTAAGATACGTTAAATGAAATTAAAAACACTATAAAAACAGGTTTTGAAGCTAAAAAAGATTTTAATGATACTTTAATTAAGGCATTACAGAAAAGATATAACGAAATTCAAAACAAATTAAATGTATTGCTTGAAGTAAGAATCGAACAGAGTATTACAAAGGATGAATATGACAAAAAAGCCGATGAACTTCGAGCAGAGCAGTACAATATTAGAAATAAAATTAACAACTTTGCCGAAGCGGATGAGGATTTTTCAATTACTCTGCAATACCTGTTAGACGTAGCTTCAAGGTCATATAGTTTATTTGAAAGTTCGGGAAATGACCAAAAACGCAAAATCATAAAACTGGTTTTCTCGAACTTAAAATTAAACGGCTCAAAATTAGAGTATGACTTAAATGCACCGTTTGATGCACTGGTAAAATATGGCAAAAATAAAAAATGGGGCGAGCGAGGGGATTCGAACCCCCGAATACCGGAACCACAATCCGGGGCCTTAACCGCTTGGCGACGCCCGCCATACTTAAACACTAAATTATCCTACAATAAAGACTTTTTTTTTACAATCTACTTAATCAATACCAGCTCAATCTCTTCAAGCATTTTAGCGCTTAGCTATAAGGAAAACGATAAAAATAACGCAAAAAATATCCTATCCTCACTCTCCGTCATTGACGACAAACGAACTTTCATATGCCCCAGATGGCATAACCTCAAAAGCCCAGCATTTGCTGGCTTTTTTGCTACTTGCAACTGACTTCGCCTTTCTTAGAGAGTATTTGAAAAGCAATAAAGTATAGACGATAGTGTTGTCGCAAATGTAACGAGGAGGCAATTATGACAACATCATTAATCGAACAGAAATACT
>JANQEB010000064.1 GCA_028278605.1 Candidatus Gastranaerophilales bacterium | reverse complement strand
AGTATTTCTGTTCGATTAATGATGTTGTCATAATTGCCTCCTCGTTACATTTGCGACAACACTATCGTCTATACTTTATTGCTTTTCAAATACTCTCTAGGAAATCTTATTATCTTTGACAATAATTAAACTAGTTTCTATTATTATATAGATATACTTAAACTACGTTAGGACAGGAATTAATGAAACTTTTCCTCGACCTGTTTTCACCGATAAATATTATTTTTATAAGCATTATAATTTACCTCACGATTGAAGACCTGCGCAGCTTCAGCTCCAAAAGCTACAGAAACTATAAAACCGTTATATTCAGCGTCGGAATCCTCGGTACTTTCACGGGAATCTTTTGGGGACTGATAAACTTCGACTCAAAAGACCTGATGAGTATTCAAACCAGTATTCCAAACCTATTAAGCGGTCTTAAAACAGCATTTGTAACTTCAATTGTAGGTATGATGGCAGCACTGGCATTGACTTTTGCCCAGAAAAAATTCTTTGACACAAGTTATAGTGAAGATAGCGCTGATATTTTAAGGTCCATAGAAATTAAAATGAGCAGGCTTGATGAAGTTCACAATATTTATGATGCAAACCTTGAGCTCCTAAAAGAAGTTAGCACTTTAAAAGACGATATTTATGATGTTAACCGGCAGATGCTAAAAACACTGAGTGAAAACTTTGAGAAAACAAATGATTCGCTTAATAATGCCATAAGCAGGCTGTCCGAGGATTCCAGCAAGGAAATTGTAGCCGCTTTGGACAGTATTATTTCCCGGTTCAATGCAAATATGGTTGAGCAGTTCGGGCAGAATTTCAGTGAATTTAACCAGGCAGTGGGCAGGATACAAAAATGGCAGGAGCAGTATAAAGACACACTTGCCCAAATGAATGAAAACCTGGCAAAAGCAATAAATGCAATAGAATCAACAGATAATTCGCTTGCTTCTATTGCAGGTAAAAACGAAGATGTTATGAAAGTATATGAAAAGTTTGGTGAGTTAATTGAAAAATCCGAGCAGCAGGCATATGAGATAAATACAAAAATCCTTGCCCAGATTGAGCTTCTTGAGGTAATTCAGAATGTGTTTGATAACTCCAAGAACAAATTTGCGTATTTTGTAAAAGAATTTTCTGACGGTTCAAAGCAGATACTCTCAGGATTTGTAGAAACCAAGAGTTCCATGGACAAGCTTTCTGAAAGAATTACCGGCTCTTTAAGCAATCAGTCAGAAAACTTGCAGAAACTCTCGGAACAGCTTGAGAAAGAGTTGCCAAGGACTCTTGGCCAGCTGGATAAGTCTTTAAGCTCGCTTTCAGAAGGATTTAAAAATGATTACGCAACGTTCCTGGAGTATTATAAGCGCCTGATGGTAAGCCGGGAATAGAAGGAGATTTATGAAGGAAGACGGTGGTCAACTCTGGCAAAGTATAGCTGATATGATGTCAGCACTGATGATGATCTTCCTGTTCATCTCAGTACTTTATATGCTGCAAACCCAGATTGAAAAAGCAAAAATGACTGAAGTCGCCAAAGCTTATAATAAGACTGAGCAAAGCCTGTATAAAGACCTTCAGTCTGAATTTGGAGAGGACCTTAAAAAATGGAGGGCTTCCCTGGAAAAGGATAATACAATACGCTTTTACGCGCCGGAATTTTTGTTTAAAGCAGGCAGTTCTGAAATGAACATAGCATTCAAAGATGTTCTGGACAGTTTTTTTCCCAGGTATATAGAAATTCTGACAGGTAATAAATTTAAAGCTGATATTTCTGAAATAAGAATAGAAGGCCATACTTCCAGCGAATGGGGAGGGGCAAAATCTTTTGATGCCCGTTACTTTGCTAACCTGAACCTGTCGCAGGAGCGTTCTTTTGAAGTTTTAAAATATTGTTTTTCAATTACCGGGACCAAAGAGGAAAAAGAATGGCTAAAAGGCTTGCTCAGGGCAAACGGCCTGTCTTTTGCAAAACCAATTCTGACAGAAGAGGGAAAGGAGGATAAAATGAAGTCAAGGCGGGTTGAGTTCAAGGCCGTAGTAAAGAGCAGGGAAAGAATTCAAAAAATACTGGAACTGGCAAAATGAGCGAGAAGAAAAAAAAGCTTCTTACGGGTTTTTCAGGGCTTGCAAAGTCTGTAGAGTCTATCCAACAACAGACAGCAATAATTACCCGGCTGTATAAACTAAGCACAGAAGGAATTTTTACTAACCTGAATGATGTTGCCGTTACTCACACCGGAATTTATTCTGTGCTGCCGGAAGGAGTTTTAAAAAAGGTTGCATTTTATAATTCCGAAACAGAAGCCGGTAAAGAACCAAAGTTTCATGTATTTTTGTGTGACAGTTTAAAAAATATCCTGGCTATATCAAGAAATGACTATCAAGATAACTACAAAATAATTCGCAGAAAAGACCAGAAGTTTAGTCTGAAAATTTTAGAAAAATTTAAAAGCCCGCATTTTCAGGATAAAAAATTATCAATATGCATGTTCTGCCTGAGAAGGCTAAATTCCCTGATAGGAAGTGAATCAGAAATTAAAGCGGATGAGTTTAACCTTGCCGGTTTTTTGAATAATGAAGATTATTTTGGCCAATCAGCGATCTTTACATATGATTATGACGTTATTCCGGGCTCATACAGGAAAAGCTGGCAGGCTATAGCTGACCTGGCCAAGGCAAAAAACGGCTTTGTATGCGAAAAGTGCGGATTTATTGGCCGAGATAAGTTTTATCGAAGATTTATGAATATTCACTTTGAAAGCGAGCAAATTAATGATAAAAGGATAGATAGGATAAAATTATTATGTATAAGGTGCCACGCAGAAGAAAACGGGCATATTGACATAAAAAAAATACCGGATTATGAGCAGTTTATAGTAATTCTAAAAAGCAGGGGAGATCTGTAAATAAGTAGGTAATAAAAAATTTTGGCAGTGGTATAAAAATACGTGATTTGTCATTGCGAGCGAAGCGAAGCAATCCATCACTAAGTAGACTCAAGTGGATTGCTTCGTCGTTTCACTC
>JANQEB010000025.1 GCA_028278605.1 Candidatus Gastranaerophilales bacterium | reverse complement strand
TCTCTCTATAATGTTTTTGTCTAACTCGCTCACTGCTTTAAGATGATTGACCATTACGTTCAACGTGCTTATCTCTAAATCTTTCTGCCTGATTACCTCTTGCAACTCTCTATAGTCTTTCATATGTCACCTCCTTTCAAAGTCATCCTCTCCTGGTAAGATCAAATGTCTATCCTTGTCGAGACCTAGGTTTAATTCATTCGCTATATCTTGCTGAACTCTTACCAACGAACTGAATTCTTGAGTCGACAAATCTGCGCTAGAAGCACGTGAAAAACGTGTCTTTCCACCAACGTCTTTGTACTCGCCAAACCCGCATCTTTCGAGACAGTAAGAGTGCAAATCGTCTGGATGCATGCCTGTGTGTCGTGATAAAATATCTCTTCTCAAGTAGTATAAATTATTATGCTGAACACTTCTTTTTTGCTTAACGATCTTGACCATCATGTATGCGTCAACGTCATCACTTGATGATTTGTTTAACGACATGATGTACTTCTCCATTTTTTGCTTCTGACCAGCGTTGAAGAAAAACTTCTTGTTGTCGTGCCGTATGTAACCTGTGAAAACTGGATCTCTCATTATTTTACCAACTTAGTCTCAAATTCTTTACATAGTATTTTTTAATTAGATCAAGTTCTGCCATCCTTTTTTTCCCTTTCAAAAGGATCATAAGATCATATACTTGATTTTTGTATAAAGATCTTAGCTCAGTTCGAACACCTAAACTTTCTAACCAATAAAGTCTATCAACAGGCTTTCTTTGCTGCAAGTTGTATTTGATCCAATCAAGTGTGTCGTCAGAACCTGTATGCAAACTAAACAAGATCGCAATAATGTTTTCTCGATAAGATTTTAAATCAGGATATGTTGAAGCTGGAAATATATGTCCACCAACAACAGTATATCCGTCTGAATTTGATAGTCCTGTTATTATGCATCTCCCGACGTAGTACCTAACGCATCCCTTTCTCGCCTGATCTGCATTTTTGTATTTATACAAATCAGTATAATCCATTGTCAATATGATCCTTTAATTTTTTCTTATTAACTAAAAACTTTTCACCGCCTCTATGAACGGTTACATAATTGCCTCTCTTCAATAAGGCCTCAAATTGCTCTTTGGTGTAGCCAAACTGAACCTTAGAGCCATCCTTTCGGCCTCTGATAGGCTTTATGTCGATTTCCTCGCAAAGTTCTCTCTGGGCGCCAAATGACCACCCTATAATCGATTCTACATCGGACATAGTGCAATATAATTTAGAATTGCTCATATTCATCCTCCTGGATTTCATCTTTATTTCTAGCGACATCCAACGTAACAATATGATCACCATAACCCGGCCAAATATCTGTATTGATACACTCCTCAATCCCGTGCAAAGAATCATATATTTCCTCAACAGCCGTCTCCATTGAAGCCCTTGAAACCGTGTAAAACCCGGTTAAGTATGGCTTCTTTTTTTCGACTACAAAGAAATAAAACTCTTCTATGTTTTCAAAAAACTTCCCAAAAACTTCTAAATAGAATGCTTGCTGTATGTCATACCGATATGTACTGACTGCACGCTTAAATCCTTCCTCGCTTGCATTTCTTGCTGTCTTAAAGTCAACGATATGAGTCCCGCAAAGATAGTCTGCCCTGGCCTTAACTGGAACGCCTTCAATCTTTGAGAATGCACAAACCTGATAATCCCCATAGCTCTTAATAAGCCTCTCCCACATTGGGCTTGATCTTAACGAGTCTCTCATGTCTTTAAATTTCTTAAGCTCGGATTCGACTAAGCAGATCTTCCCAACATTCTTTTTTTCAAAGTTCTTAAAAACGTTAGCCGATTTTGTATAATACCCGCCACCGGGCTTTGACATTTCTTCACTTTTAATTATAGCATATTTGTTTTTAAAGCTTCTTTCATCAGTAATTAAGTCATCAAAAATAGAACCGACCCTCATCGCTTCAGTCATTTCGTCTCTTGCATCAAGAACACTTTTGACCAATCTAGCAGCCTTCAAATAATCTTTGACCATTGATTGAGAAATTCCAGGGGCCTGTAAGTACAAATCAAATGGCATATGGTATAAGCCGTATAAGCCCTTTTTTATTTCTTGATCGAGTTCTTTTTTATTTAATATTACTTTCATATTCAACCCTTAGATCCTTTAAAAACTCTAATTCTTTAGTAGCCAAATCTTTGCATTCCGAGCAGTGCACTTTTTTTTCGTCCTCCAACCAATGCTTCAAATTCTGATGACTAGTCCAGTTTTCATAAGGGGTGTTATTGCAACCCCAATAACCGATAACCTCAGATACCGGGCAACCCCTACAGTTGCCTTTAATGAACATATTGCATAGTGCGCAATCATCTTCCCCTCTATCAACACCATCACCTTTTACGATTCGTTCCCATTTTTCTATAGATAGGTTCAAGGCCTTTAGTACTTGCTTATTCATACTCTTAAAGACTGCCTTCTGCATCATTTAAAATTTCAACCAATTCCCCTATCGATTTATCAAGATTGTTTATAGATCCCCATAAGAATTTTCTAGATTCACAAGCCTCATTTCCATCTTTCCCGTTATAATACATTTCGTTATCATACAACTCTTTTAGAGAGTCACGATGATGCGATAATTTATCAATCCTATCATTTAAATTTGAAATATAATTTTCAAATTGTAACATTTTCTCATTCTTCTTATTTCCCCTTTTTGGTGGCATTATGTGACTCCCTGTATTCAATTGCTTGTAAAATTATTTTTGAAACCTTTTCTAGCAACTCATAGTCTTTCTGCAAAGAAGAGCCTATGTTTAAAATTGTCGCTCTCTGAATCTTTTTTTTCAACAGCAAGTTCAGATTATCCTTAAGGGTTTTCGGCATGTCAGCAAAGTCGTCGGGTAGCTCTTTATACCCTGGCGGTAAAAAAGGTGCATCTTTTCTTCTCCAAATAACCTTCCTTTTATTAGCCTTGTCCAAACATTCCACTTGTTCAGCATTCCTTTCTCGCCAATCTCTTATGAACTCAGGGTTCCAAAGCTTGCTGTAAACACCGAGGTCTTTGCATGCCCTTGTGATAAAATCCGACTTGGCTGCTGTCTTGGCCGTAGCAAACGACATCACATAACTCTTGCTTTCTTCATAAGACTGCTCGCCGGTATCCTCAGCTATGAATTTCCCTTTAATATAAAGTATCCCGTTAAAAAAAACCTTCTTATCAATCGTACTATTTCTTACACTTTTCTCTTTGACGGCCCACTTTCCACGGCCAAAGGCTTTATTAAGAATTGCTCTGTATGCTTCTTGTGGAACGTAGATAATTCCATCTGGTCTGATTTCTACTATATTTTCGTCTAACGGCTCAGACAATACAGCGTTTTCTTTTTCAGTAATATCCGCATCTGATATGCCATAATACTCGTCCGATGGGTTAGACGACGTTATTGATAACCCTGTGTCTTTTGTATCAATCATTTTTTTATACCTAACACTTCTTCAAGTTTTTTGATTGCATCCTCGATATAAACTGATGTATTTTTTAGATGGTGCATCCCGTCTTTGCCGATTTCTCTAAAAAGAAATCTCAATTCGTTAGTCTCAAAATTATACATCTTTTCGTGAAGCACATAGCAATTGTAATCATAGATAAACTTGTCGCCTGATTGCAAGTCGGTTAAGTATGGGTGATCTGAGTAATTAACCTCCTCAATAATTGGCTCGTCTGCATCATGTTCTAAATATAACTTTATCATCATATACCCGTCCTATAAACTATCATTCTCTTAAAACTATTGTCTCTTGACCAATTCGGGTTCAGCGTAATGTCATAAAGGTGATTGCACGCTAAATCATCTAGCGCGATAATATACCCATCAATTAACTCTTTATCAGCTTGAGGCCACTTTGCCTTAATAGAACGGTCCATCAAATACCCGATATTTATTGACATATACGCAAAGTGCTCTCCTACAAAACACATATCCTCTCTGATCAAGTTTCTAACAAATAAATCTAGTTGCTCTTTGTTTATATCTTCAAAGCAATCCTCGCAACGCCCTGCGCTTTCAAATTCATCAGTAAGAAATTCACGGCGACATTTATCGCATCGTCTTTTGAGTATCGCCGGTTCAATCTTGTAATCCATATTAACCCCCATCTTCAATAGTGCTTACAAAGCCCGTCTAGTTAATGAGCCCTAGACTGACCCTGCCATGTGCCTTTTGTTAAAGCCTGTCCGCATGGAGACTAGGCCTAAGCTCCTGGGGGGAAGCTTTGTAAGCACTATTGACTTTTCTAATATAATAACTTGTCTGACTTTGTAAAGCTTTTTTATTCGTAAAACATAAAAAAACGTAAGAATTAATTAGTTGCTAAGATTAAAAAGGCCCCAGGCGTTAACCCAGGGCCTCAAGGCTAGGAACATATTGACTTAAAGATAAGTCTATTTTTTGATTAGATTCCCCAGGTTTCTTAGAAAAAAGCCAACAGCCACGCCACCTAAGAAATATAAGGAATTGTTCACCCACCTACTCTCTTCTTTGATCGCGTGTGAGTGTATCTGCATGGGCCAAACCCGATAGAATTCTGTATTATTAATTATTAGATTGACATGAAAATGATAGTATTCGACGAGAACCCCGTCAACGACCTCCTCTCTCATCTTCTCGGCCTTTAGAAGTTCTACAATGTCATGCTCAAAATACAAGTCATGGTAATATTTCGAATTGCTTAAAGCCATTTTAAAGAGAATCCTTTCCTCATCAGTTAGACAAGAATAGTCAGAAAATACAGAGTTAGTAAACAGAACAAAGCTAAGAATTAAGCTTATTAATTTCATCCTGTCTCCTTTTGTCGGATATCGGCTTGGAATCATTTGGCCTAAACCCTGTCTTCTTCCAGCCCTTCTTGCCTTTCACTTTTGTAGTCCTTTGATATCTCTCGTCTTTCTCTTTAAAGAGCAGATAGATAAACACCGTTGCACCACCTAATACAGCCCAGACTATCCCGTCTTTAATCTTTCCCCATATGAACCTCATGGTTTACCCGCCACTTTTCTGGCTGCGTTTTTAACTCCATACTTCAATTTGTTGATAAGTTTGTCTAAGAGCATGTTAGTAGCAGCGACAAATAGACCTAGGTCTGCTAGGCTATGCTTAGTTTCAAACCAGCCTACTATTTTTATACCTACGTCTTTGCATTTCATAGTGGGCCCATATATTTCGAACGCTTTCATTACTAAACAGGTGACAATCGCAATCAATGTGATTATCAAACGATATTTAAAATGCCTAGCATCTTTTTGGTCTTTTGTTAATTTTCTAGGCATACTGCCCCCTCTTGTAGACCGTCTTGCCATCTTGCTTGACGGCGGTCATAACTTGTTTACCTGGCTCACTGCCTTGGTGGCATTTTGATATATGCACCCATCGCCCAAATTCATTGATTAACTGATGGTAGGGCAGGCTTAACTTTATACACGCATCAACAATGGTCGCTGTAGATATTGTATTTATATGAAAATCTGCTGCCTGACCTTTCATATGCTGAGAAGTTTTAGACCCCCCAATTAGCGTATTTAATTCTAGGCATCTGTACCCAGATGAAATTATAACAGCTCGTTCAAAATAATTCCTGATTGGCTGCATTATTTCCACACATAACTTTGTTAATTCTTCAATTACTGATGGGCTTGGCTCATTGTCAATATTGTGTCTTGTTGCCGTTGGCGAGCTTACGAATTCTTCAAGATAAAAGTCTTTACTTAACTTCATTTATCCCTCCTGATAAATAGTGACTCTATTCTTTTTAATCTATCGATTGTCTCTCTGTCTCTTTTCTCTCTGTTATCAATTTCGTTTTCCAGTATGGTCTTTAATTCAGTTATAGAAATTTCTATCTCATGGATTCTGTTTGTTTTTTCGTAGGCTTCATCTACCTTATAGCTCACCTTAGCGTAAGCTGTTATAGCTGTGACTATGGTAAAAACAACGCCAACTAGTGTTGAAATAGTCTTTATGTTTTTAGCTGCCCATTTAATCATGGCGGTGGTGGACCTCCTCCCCCGTCCTCTAATCTTAAATCTACTACATAGTGGGAAAAATATCTTTGTGCGTCGATAGCAGTGGCACTATTTACTAATAATGCGCTCTTATCACCCACGGTGTATTGTCTTGCACTTATATCTGAAATGAGACCAGTAAACATACTAAGGCTGCCAACATCGCTATAGACACTAATCGACGACGGTCTAGCAACTTTAGGAACCCTATAACTAACGTTCATCACTATCGAGTTAGTCGTAGCAGCTCTTGCTTGATATAGAACCATCCCTGATGTTGTTGCTGCTGCTGGAACTGTATCAGTATCATAAGATTTTTCATAGTATCTCTCACAATGCATTAAATCTAAATGGCGGGGCCTTGGTATGTATTCAGAGGCCGATGAACCACCTTGGAGCTTTACTTGAGTTAAATAAAATTCATTTGTAGTTGTATCCATAAAGTTCGCTTGTAGCGAGTGAGCGTCTTTGTCTGTCCCCCATGCTCCTTCTGTTCCTATATTGCTTGATCCAGCTCCTAAGACAAATCCTACGAATGCACCTATTGTATTGTCAAAATTATAGGTCCCCCCTGTATCTCGAGGAACAGCAATTGACTTTTTTTCCCAATTGCTAGATATTATAGAATAATGCGCTATGTACTTTCTGTCCTCTCCAGGATGAGCAAAATAAACACTATAAATCCCAGGACGATTTGACTTGACCATGAACGATAATGTATATCCTACACCATGAATATTAGCGTAATTATACCCTTCAATCTTTTGTCGAATTAAATATCGATCACTAGAAGACAATGACCCGTCTGCTGTATGGACTGAAAACTTAGCAGCATATTGAGTTCTATTATTATATGACGTCTCGCTTAACGCGCCTGAATATCTTTCATATGATAATGCACCACTACCTGTTCTTGTAAAATCCCACTGATCAGCGAAATAAACTACAGTTCCAGTCATTGCTGAAAGACTGTTCCCGTATTCTTGAGAAAACCTAAAGTCTGGGTTGATTATCCAATTTTCATCAACACCTTTCCCTTGTAGATCAAATAGCACCTGATCAATCTGATCAATAGTAGAATTTAGTTCTGAACCCCAGATATCTATTGAGGCACCTATTGCAGGTTTTCCAAAATCATAATTTTGAGTCGGAGTAGTCGCCATTACATCCTCGCATCCGCCACGTAGTGTCCATAATATAAAATTTCATTTGTTACCTTGTTGGCAAGAGTTCCAACCATTTTTGTACTAGATAGAGTCTGTGCCAAAAAGTTGTCAGGAACAGAGGATGACTCCGAATTATGAACGCCCATCATTGAACTTACAGAACCAGAGTGCGGGTTATAAATTGATATCGTTGGCTTTGTTCTTTTCTCTACATTAAACATTGACATCGCTAATGTAATTGAAGCACCTGCACCTATGCCTGCAATAGCACCCAACGTCGTTGCAGAACTTCCAGGAGCTACATGAAAGTTATAGCTAGTTTCATAATATCTTTGACACAACTTCAATTCATCTTGAAAAGGTCTCATAATAAATTTAGTAGAAGAGGACCCAATCTCCAGTTTTATCTGCGAAAAGCTAATATAGTTTGTGGTTGTTGCCATAAACCCACCGTCCCCAACAGAACCGATTCGACTATCCATAGTGCCGATAGAAGCGTTAGCCGTAGTTGTGTATAAAGTCCACTTCTCACTAAATCCAAATGCACCTCCCCCCGCTACGACGAATCCTAACACAAGAGATGCATTTTCATCTTTATTAAAATTAACTGCATCTATTAAGGTTGCAGATGACGTATTATTAGAGGCATTTACAACGTCCCCGGTTTTGAACGGTATCGCATATTCATCATGCTGCCATCCCGTTAGATTATTAAAAAAAGTATCATGATAAGCTACGCCCGTAGCACCTTCTGAAAATATAAAATAACCATATGGTCCGCTGTCATTAGATTTATGAGAAAAAGATAAAATGCAATCATTCGCCAATATCTCTTGAGCAACATGCCCTTCTATCTTAGTATAGATTAAAGCTATATTTGCTGTACTTGTTGCAGCAGAAATACTATGAACTGTGTGAGGCTGTATTCTCAATGCATATGGCGTATCGTTACTAGAGTTAGATTGATAAAATAAATCATTCAAGAGTTCAATCTTAGAGGAATATCCAACTAGTGAATCCTGATGATATTGCCACATGTCTGCGATGTATTGACCACTTGAACCTGCTGAAAGTCCTGTCATAGTAGAGTTGTCCTCTTGTCTTATGTAGAATGAAGGATTGACTAATTTATTATCACCTAGAAGGCTTAATATTGAATCTTCTACAATCTTTATCGAAGAGTCAATGTCATCTATAAGGTTGTTCGTTTCCTGTGCCCAGACTCCGACAGACCCATCAGGAGTAGGCTTCCCCCATGAGTAATTTGTAGTTGGGGTAGTTGCCATTAACTTAACCTCGCATCTGCTACAAAATGAATGAAATGTAAAGTCGCGTCCGTTGTTGTCGCGTTGTTTTTTGCCCAAAACCCATGCTCCCCTGCTGCTACAGGCGATGCAGAAACGTTAGTCCCACTTAAAGTCCTCATAGAATTAGTAGAGCCTGTGATAGGGTTATAAATAGTTACTGATGGCGTTGCACGCTTTTTAGTTCTAAAGTTGACAGGGATACATGCGGTGTAAGTGTCTGTACCTACAGATATACCAGCCTGCTGTCCAAATGTAGTATTCGAAGAGGCCGGCGTTTTATCATGAAGATAGCTTTTTTCATAATACCTCTCGCACATCAACAATTCTTCATGATAAAACCTAGAGACGTATTCGGTTGCAATGGAACCAGGCTCTAGTTTTAGCTGAGTCATATAAAAAGTTGCCGTACTAGTATCTGCCCAATTTACTTGATTTGCTCCAGCAAAAGCAGTATAGGTGTCCCATGAACCCGTAGCCGTGGCAACTAGTCCGATGCCAGCCATCATGGTAAATCTAAGTCTAAGTCCTGTCTGATGATCAAAATGCCATGTTCCACTAGTGTCAGGTGGTACTGTTATAGATATTTTCTCCCAAGTATCATCAGCAGTAATACTATACTCGGTTAAATACATTCGATCAGTGTCTCCATTTTCGAATGATACAGAGTAAGTCCCCGACTTGCTAGACTTCACCATAAAAGATAAAGTCATAGCAGATTGACCATGAAGATTTACATAATCATACCCCTCAATAGCCGTCATGAAGCCGACATAATCTCCGGCCCCTAGTGATGGGATAGCCGATAGATTTTCATACTTAATTGCGTAAGGCGTCTTATTATTGTAACCTGCCTCATCCATTGCGCTATCATATCTAGAGACGCTTACGCTTGAGAAAAAATGCTCATCGTAAAACATGTCAGCGAAATATGAACCTGAACTAAGTGCGGGGGCAGAGTTAGCAAATTCCTGACTAATAATGAAGCAAGGATTTATTAGATAATTCCTGTTTACAGCGAGGTCGGCAACTTTGTCCGATATGGTTTTAAGTGTAGAGTCCATGTCGTCCCACGTGGTATTGAGGATAGTTCCCCAACCGTCCTCATCTCCCAAATTTGTAGGCTTACCAAATCCGAAGTTAGTTGTAGACACTAAGGTTCCTCCAACGTGACTTCAGTAGTAAATTTTTCTATATCGTCTTTTATATTAGTAACTAGAAACTTAGTGCCTGCTAAATTAACAGACCCAGGAATATATTTTCCGTAAATTCCCTCACCGTACAAACCTTTGCCATATGCGGCATTCTCCAATACCTCGCCTGTATTGTGCGTCACATCTACAGTGTCAGATATATCTAAACCAGGTAGAAATTTCGACTTAAACCTAGCTTCTCTTAATGGCAACACATAACGATCATATATTGTATCTGCTACTGTATTTGCAGTTGCCGAATTTAAAAACTCATTTTTATATTTATATGTTCTAATCCCATATTTGAACGAGCTAGATGAATCGCCCCAATTCCAAGACTCTGTTCTAATTTTATATGAAGTAGACGTATTGGCATCGCCAAATTTTACCATTACTCTATTATAGATATTTTTTAGGTTTTCACCTAACTTCAAAACAGATATAATATTTTTACCAAATGACTGATCTTCATCCTGTGGGCCTGAAAAATGCCAAACCGATGACGTTTCTACTGCTGTCGATTCAAATCTAAATTGCCCATTCGGATCTATGTAAAGCAATTTACTTTCAGCCTCAGCCAACTTTTGTAAAAGTTTCCAAACTGTTTTCCCCTGAAGAGCTGTTGATGTCGCAATGTTATAGTCCGTTGTTGTACTCTCTATGTTCCAAGCAGTAGACGAAATATATTTTTGAAAAATCGGTACCCCAAGAGTATCTTTATGATCTCGAACTTTTTCTATAATCTGATAAGCCTTCTGAGCTGCTCCAAGGCCTTTAACTTGATCGGCTGGGAACTCATCAAAAACTTTGCTGATATGGTGTGTAGGCATTCTAAAAACGTTCTTATCAGTTCTAACAATGTCTTCGCCTACATAACCAAAATAAATCACAGAATTAGTAGGGTGCTCTACATCACTATCATCAAGGTAACCCGCCTCTACTCTTACTAATGTTCTATAAACAGACAGAAAGTTGTAAAAAATACTACTGTCATCAGTAACATCATTAAATATACCGCCTTCATTGTTAAACTCAAAAGTCATCCCAGAATACTTATAGAAATTCGCCTTCATGTTAGACATGCCCCTCGACACAGTACCGTACTTCTTAATAAGACGATTATCAATTGCCACCCAATCGGATTCATAGTCTCCCGTCGCGGCTATTCGTCTGCGAATAGACAAGCGTCTAAAGACCCTCATTTTAGGTCGTTTGATTAATGTTTTTAATTCATCCGAAATGCTCATTTTGGTGTTTCATCAAGCCTAATTGCGCCTGAGTATCCTGACCCCCTGTCATTGTCACTTTGAAGATCAAATCTAAAGTCACCATGCCATACAACTTCATATGCTACCGCTAACTTTTGACCAGTCCAGTCTGAAGTCAGCGTCGGGAACGGAACATAGACAATCCCATCCTTCTGATCATAAACACTTTCAAGTGATGTTGTTGCTGAAGAACTTATGAAGTCCCATGACATTCTGCCCTCAAAATATTTCTCTTCGATTGTGTATAACGCGGTTCCTCCACCCGCCATTTTATGTTTATACTCTTTCCTATTACGAGCAATGTCAAAATCAGATATTTCAGGATTTCTTTCTAGCTCATATATGTTTTTTGTCATCCACATTTGACCTATCTGTATAAGACCACCTGTTATTGCACTAGATCCAATAAATGTCAATGTGTTCACAGTTGTAATTGATCCTAGAACTAAATATAGACTAGTAGAACTATTGCTCGAGAATTCTGCTGTTGTTGTGTCTGAGCCTGACTTTAAAAATAATGACGTACCGGTAACATGCTTAATTGTAAACGCTTTTAAATTTATTTCCTGGAATACAATTCTATCAATTGTGTTATTTATAGTAAAATGAATAGTAACTGTGGGGGAAGCAGTGTAATTTGTAGACAACTTACGATCAAACAAATATGAAACTGTCGAAGTGCCTGCACTTGCATTGACTGAAGTTGTAGTATTAATATAATTCCTTTCAAGAAACTCCATGTTCATGTTTCGGCCTCCTGTAATATTTCTTCAGCAAATACGGAACCTCGTCTTTCTTTAAAAAGAGTTTGCAAGCCATCGTCGATTTTGCTTATCATGTCATCTGTTATGTCCCCAACAGAATTTTCCACGTTTATTGTAAGATTTATTGTTTGTCCCATCCCAGCGCCGGCACCGGCCAATCTATTCATAGCCTCCCTATTCTGAAGTGGAATAATCGCCTCATCTCGACCGCCTTCACCTGCTATAATTGGTGACCCTGACACAGACCCCCTAATTAGTGCGCCTGTCGCAGCTTTAGGTGGTTTAGTAGCTTTTATTTTGCCAACTCTTGCAATCCCCGCAGCTATAGCCACACCTGCTGCTGCTATGCCTAAAGCTGGTCCTACAAAAGGAATCCCCGACATTGCTTTTTGTGCTGCGGTTGCTGCTGCCCATGTATCGATAATAGCTGTTTGAATAGCTAGAGCTTTAAATAACCTAAATTGCCAACCAATATTTTGATTCAATGAACCTTGGACGAAATTTGACAACTCGAGGTGTCCTTGACCAGCTTGCTTCCAAGCCAAGGCGTCTTCCTGTGCCATTAAGTCGCGTTTGACCTTATTCATTTCAACCTCTGACCTATTAGCATCGGCTATAATCTGCTGCGTTTCTGCAAGCTTGGCTTTCAGAATTTCCTTTTCAAATTCATCTTCTTCTGCCTCAATCTCTCTATTTAACTGTCTCTCTGTCCGCATGGCTTCAAGAAACTGTACTTGTGAAACCTTACTTCCTTCTTCGCCTGACTTTTGAATCTGCTGTTTTTGCATTGATTCATTTTTTGCATTTTTTAAAGTAGAACTAGTGGCGTCTTGCTCTAGCTTTCTTTTAGCTTTATTCAACTTCACGAGGGCATCAATTTCCTGTTTAGATGATCTTTTTAATGATGCAAATTTTCTTTTCTCAGCAGACAACTGTCGACCTAATGCTTTTGCACTAGCTCCTGCCATTAGTTTTAAAGAAGATATCGAAGAGCCTGTTAATCTGTTATACCCTTGTATTGTAACATTAATTCCATTAACTAAAGGCTGAAATATTTTAGCTGCCATCTCTTGGGCTGTCTTTGCTATGAACAAAAAACCAATTTTAATACCTGACCATAATAATTGAAATTCTCTTTTTACTTTAGCAATTCCGAATTCCCATGTTGCGACTATCTCATCCCAATGAACGGCGACCGCAACAATTGCAGCACCTAGAGCAATGAAAGCGCCGGTAATTAAAGCGACACCTGTACCTAACGTGACAGCTATAGCGCCTAATGTGCCCATTACAGCACCCACTGCCCCAATGTTTGCGACTAGCTGCTTAGTTTCAGGATTCAATCCCCTGAAAGCCTTCAATAAATTATTTGCAGAACTCACAACATTTCTTGCCGTTGGCAGATATGCTTCACCAAGCTGGGCCGTTACATCTTCAGTCAAAGCACCAAATAAACGCCATTGATTAGCAAATGTGTGCTGGGTTTTTTGGTAATCCCCAATTGCATTGACTGACTGGCTAAGTGCGATTTGATAAACAGCTTCCGCTTTTGCTTGCTGTAATGTCATTTCAACATTACTTTCCTTCATTATCAAAGAGGCTTGTTCTAAGACATCTTTTTCTCTAATGACAATTCCCAAGGCTTTTGTCATTTCCCTTTCGCCCAACATCGCTTTGGTTAATGCTTCCGATGCTCTTGATGCACCACCTTGTATGTTAGTAAATGATGCTAAATCAACGGATAGTTTCTGAACTTTAGCAGAAAGGCTTAATGCCTCTTTACCTTGTATGCCAAATCCGGTCAATAAGTCAGCAGTATTTGAAAGAAGCTTTTTCGATTCAAGAACACCTAACCCATAGGCGTCCTGGAGATCTCTTGCCATCTTTTCAGCCTCATCGCTAACGTCTTTAAATACAGCACTAAATTTATTAGTAGTCTCTTGAAGATCAGAAGCCTTCTGAATCATTTTAGCAAAAACAAAGCCAAGTCCTACAAAAGTAAGACCAATACTTTTCCAATTGTCTTTAAATTTCTGTAAATCAGGATTTGTTCTTTTAACTTGAGAGCCTAAGTCGCCCAAGTTACCTTGAAGTCTTTTCAAGGCAACTTGAGCATTCTTAATGTCCGCTGAAATCTTTAATGCAATTTCACTTGCCATATTTTTTCTCTAGCTCTCTCTGCCTTCTCTCCTTTTTTTCCATTGCAACCGTCATATAATCTATAAGCCCTATAAACAAAAGCCAAGGCGTTTCCAAAACCCTGGATGGATCGACTCTAAAAAATCGAGCGTAGTTCCCGATGACGGTTATGATACTGACTTCGCGGCCTGGGGATTGTCCTCCCCTTCTGGCTTTTTTTCAATTTCCTTCACGCCAGGACTTTCATACAAAAACCCAATGATTAAAGTCGCTTGATCAAAAGAAACTTTCTTCATAAAATCCTCATATGCTAAATCTGGCTGATTGATCTGAAAAACTTCATGAACAATTTTCATGCATTGCTCAATTAAATCTGGGTCTCCTGGGTTTTCACCTATATCGTTCTGGATTCTCATAACCTTAAGCATTACACTAGCCGGTAATTGACCTGGAATGATATATTTTTTATCACCTAGCTCAATTTTCTTATCCTCTGGTGCGACTTTGTTTAAATCTAAAAGCATGTTCCTAACCTCCGTTTTTTAGAAATAGTTTGCTGTTGCGTTATACACTAAAGCCCTTACATCGTATGCAGTGGTCGTGTTATCAGATATAGGTTCATATTCAATGTCATAACTTAGAACACCCGCGTCACCAACCTCCGGCTGTGCTGGACCTTTGGTATAGCATCTGGGGAACTCTAATTGACACTGGTATGTCTCTGAACCAGTGCTTGATGTAATGGTTTGTGTAGTATCCATTGTTATCTTAATGGCAGATATTGTCTCAGCAAGAAATTGACTGTAATTTGTGGTCGTATCAGCTCTTTGTGTCACTTTCAAAGAAACCTCTCGACGTACAGGTGGGATTATGTTTCGACTTCTTGAGCCAAGGCCCCTTTGTTCTCCATCAAGGTTATTGTTGATAGAAAACTCAAAAGACTGTACCGTCTCAGCGGAAACATTGCCTAAAGAGTCACCTAAAGCAAAAGTTACACCTAAATAATCAGCAGGTATAATGTCAGAAAATACAGCCGTTGGTGTACTTGAAGAAAGTGATCCAGACTTACCGATTACCTCTGCAGTCATCATAACCATTCCGCCGACTTCGGCTTTAAGGGTAAAAGAGTTAACTCGACAGCCTACATAATCATAAACTGTCCCGCCTTTATCTGCCTGGAATGTTAAACTTTTCACATCGCTTGAAGTAGATGTGCCTGCATTCGATTCCATGTCCCCAACATTGATTGTATGCAGGATATCTGAAGAGGCTTGTGTCGCACTTGTAACAGTACCCCCAAAGGCTTGCTTCATAAGTTTGATTGCAAAGTCTGAAGCTGGATTAAATTCGGCCTCTAGGCTACCTTCGACAGTCTCATTTAACTGAACTCTTTTAATGAAACTTCGCCCAGTGTTGATACTTTCAAGCTTCCTAGACTCTCTATCGACCTTAAAAGATTCTGATATGAACTCTAGATAATCGAAAGAATCAACCTTTGTGCCGAATGTCGTTTCTTCGGCCAAGCCTACACTAGACTGATACCCTAACCTTGCGTTATCACCTTTAGCCATTGTCTACCTCCTGAACTGGGTCTTCTTTCCTAATTCTAGAGGCCTTCACCTCTTCAAACATAGGAACAGTACCATTTTTTTTAGCTAATAATTTCTTTGCTTCATTGTCTGTGACTGTTAAAATATCCCCCACCTTCGGGACACACCCATTAGGGTAGTAAGTTAACTTAGGAAACCTTAAAGGTCTCTTATCTACAAATTTAATCTTTCGCATATTTCCTCCGGTATTAATTCAACGACATACTTATTGAGCATCGTTTTTGGATTTTCGTCATGCAACTTTTGAAGTTCCGCGACATTTGGAGCTATCGCCACCAATTTAGTCTTTTCAATAATATGCTCGACTTCTCTCTTAGATAAAGGTCTACATCTGGAAATAGCCAATTGTCTCTCAAGATCTAAAAAAGGAGCATTTAGAGTCGTCTTTTTATTGCCTATAAATACATTTTTCTTGGCCACTTTCAGGAAATCAGATAGCCACCTACAACTAAAGTGTAGATTATTTGAGGTATTCACTACTTCGCCCATGTGATTAATAGATATCATGTGAGACATATACGAACGTTTCTCAGCAGCATCGAACTTAGAAAAAGCGTAATATCTTTTATTCCAAGAAAAATCATAACCCGAT
Source organism: Candidatus Gastranaerophilales bacterium (assembly GCA_028278605.1). Classification (GTDB taxonomy): domain Bacteria; phylum Cyanobacteriota; class Vampirovibrionia; order Gastranaerophilales; family UBA9971; genus JANQEB01. The sequence continues at coordinate 31,059 of JANQEB010000025.1, read as the reverse complement.
AGCAATACAGTTTCATAGTCAAATACAGACGTAGCCACAACCACCGCAGCGTTACCGACATTGGAAGCTGCTGCAATCTGCTCTCTGCATCCGCTTATTTCCATGAAAATCTTTTCAGACTCTATATTGTCTTTATTCACAAAATAGGCAATTGGGCCCTTCCAGTTCAGAGCCCATTCTGGATTTGAGTTTACATTAGCCAAAAGTGTGACACCTGTAGAGTCATACCCGTCTATCCACTTATACCCAATAGACGCATCTGCTATAATCACATAATCAGGCTTAATGCCATGATCTTGTAAATGCATAGCAGACTTATCGACTGCTATAATATCAAAATCTCTTTTACCTCGATATTTTTTAATAATATGGATATCATCTTGAAATGATGCCCCCATAGCCGTACAGACTACAGTTTTTCCCATTCCGGAATAAGCTATACTCCTGAGCGGTATAGCTCTTCCCGATTTAATAATCTCTGCATTTTTTGTACAATTTGTACGCCATAAATCTTCCCACTGTTTAAAAGCTGTGCGCGATTGTTGTAAAACTTCTTCTTCTGATAAAATCATGTTTTTCTCCTAGCCTCAATTCTAACCTTAGTTGTTGTTTGATACGTATTGTCCTTAGATCGGACATTATATTCAGACCTTCTGACAAAGCACCATTGTACTATACCACCAAGTCTAATATTATTTGCCACAAAGTCTTCAATGTTTCCCGCAAGTTTTAACGCTTGAGTGTCTGCATTTTCTCTTGCCACCTTTCCAGTCCCAGAACCTTGACCATACATTGTACAGCCCACTATATCCCATAGAATATCTATATCTCTGCTAGAATTGACACCAAGCTGATTAAACTGGTACTCTGATTCAACAGCCTCGACAAATACATACGGGAAAAGAGTCTTAGGGATGGGGTAGTCAACATGCGTGTTCTCAATGCCTTTGTGAAATGTTGTTATTTTCTTATTATCTAATAGACCATTACTTAAACCTCCTGAAGTTATAGTATTATTTGATTCCATCAATGAAACAAGGGAAGATGTTAAAGAATCAATTTTCATTTATCTGACCTACCCTCTAAATATTTAATAATATCCTCTATAGACTTGTCTGATAAATACATAAACTCCCTTTTTTTTATGTTTCTTTTGTCATCCCCAAAATTATGCGTTGCTGCATATATTACATTAGTGGCGACCTGTGCTTCATGCTTTTTGCTTGTTTTCTTGATAGAAGCCCGAAGGCGCCCTGTGTCTTGTAGAATTTTACCAGTTCTCTCTATTGGTTCCCAGCTACCTTCCGGGCCTTGCTCTGCCTTAAAGTGCTCCATAACATCTTTATGCATTTTTGCAGCTACTACGCCCATGTTAAGATTTTCAAATCTGGATATTTTTTCTATCCGGTCCACAGCTTCTTTCACTCCTCTAACCTCTATCATAGCAAACCATCCAACTTTGTAGAATCGATTTGCTGATTGAGGCCTGGACCTTCATTAAACGTTGGGTCAAAATCTTCTGTAGAGCTAGTGATTGTGTCTTTTCTGTTGTCTTCAGAGATCAATGCTGAATCTTCCCCGACTAAATCCATGTCACCATTACGGATTTGATCTAGTATAGCGATAGACTCTTTGAACTTCATAGTCCATTCATTTAAATTCTGATCATCGCTTGAATACTGAGACCGCATTAGATAGTAACTGGAAATATCCTGGCTAAGCAGAATCAGTAAAGATGGATTAGTAGAAAAGCTAGAGATATCGTATCTGCTAGCTATCTTTGCGTTGATTAAATTATCAGCTCTCGTTATATGATCAGTCAGTAAGCTGACATTTAAACTGTACCCGGCAGATGCGCTCGTTTGAGGCATACCGGGCAATAGTGAAATAGTTGCCGTAGCTTCTGAATAAGGCATAACATTTTAGCCCCTAAGAAAACCCTTAAGTCTACTCTTTTTAGAGAGTAATTTTACTTTAGCCTTCTTCTTGACCTTTTTGCCATCCTCAATTACATCGAAAGTCATTTCTTTTGCACTTTTTGCGTCTGACTTAATGTAATACTCAGTAGTTTCGACAACCTTGATCTTAGACTTATTGCCTAATTTAAGCTTTTCTTTACCGATAGAGATCTTCTTAAAAGCCTCTCTGTACTGTTTGGCAACACGCTTAGATTCATTTTCTAAAGCTTTATCAATCTCTTTGCTGCCAACAGATACTTTTTCTTCGCCTTTTGCCTTTGACGGGCTTTCACCCGCCGACTCATCTTTTTTATTAAACATATATGCTCCTTATGACGATGTGGTAACGGCTTTGAACAGATACCCGGACGCAGTTGCGATCAATTTGGGCACATAGCCAGTTGTGACCTCAATTTTAGTCCCATCTCTGTCTTCATCTCTCCATCGCTTAACTTGCCATGGCTTCTTGTACAATGACCATCGCAACATTGCTGCTGTAGTACGTGTCTTTAATCCCGGCCTCTTTGCAAAGTTACCCATAAGGAAATCGTCTCCCCATAAGTTAGTAAGAGATTGCGCTTGACCTTCTTTATTTGCGTTGTAAACAGCATCACCTACGTGTATCTTGCTTAAATCAAATAAAGAAGCCAAAAGCATAGGCGTTAAAATTGCACGCTCTACATATTGGATTCTTTCGTAAATGTTAGCATTTTCTTTCAATGCATGAATAACATTTAAATTGGTAGCTGCCTCATTTGGCGTCCCACCTCCACTAGCTTTAATCTTAGCCGTAGCAGAAAGTACATTCTGAATTGGCGCGCTAGTAGTTGTGTTTTTCCAAGTGGTCGCAGTTGCAATTGTAGTGTTATTAGAGAAAGATGTTGTTGTAAATAATAAGTCTGCCGCGTCTTTTTCCATTCTGAGCTGGATTTTCTCTGTGATATACTCAGTAGAATCCGCCTCAGCCTGCAATGGCGTTTCAGTGTTTCTAATATCTTGCTCTGTAATAATGTCATGCAATGAATGAACATCTAAGCTGTAAGAGCTTAGAGAGTTAGTCCAAGTCACTTGACCTGATGGGGCTTTATTCGCTCGCCTAGTCTCTTCAATTCTAAAATCGTTACTATAGACATAGTATTGATCCGACTTATTGACGACCATGACGTCTCTTAAGATATCGTTTGCGATAAAGCTATCGTTCTTATATCTTACAGAAACATTCGTTAAAGCTTTGCTTATTCGTCTTGATGATTCCATAATTAAACTCCTTAACTAACCACGTCGTGCCTATGTGGATTAAGAAAGACTGAAATAACTGTATTAGTTGAGCCTTTCTCTAACGCACGACCTAATATGACGCCATTTACCGCTGCTGTACCCGTTGCCGTGTGCTCAGTGGCAGTAACGATATGACCTGCAAATGTAGTGGTTGAAGCACCTTCATAAGCCTGGACAACCGCACCCGCTGGAATCGAAGCTGCACATTTAGCTTTAGATACACCAAGCAACCTTACAGCACAGTCTTGTGAACTTGCGCTCAATTGTTCAGTTTGGTTGATGCCAATAGCGTTTCTGGCTGTTATAGTGTCCGCTGTTGCCGAACCTGCATTTGTTAAATATGCAGAGAAATCAGCATTCGTTGATGTTGGTGACATGCCAACTACTAAATATTGCGAAGTATTCGTTAACAGTCTACCCTGTGGTTTTAGAGTTAAATCGTACTCTAGACCTATCCCTTTTATAGCCATTATTTACCCCCCTTCCAATCGGTCGTAACGACATCAAAAGCTTCTCGATAACTAATGTTATTTTCTTTTGCGTACTTCTCGACCGCTTCATTGAGCTTATCATCTTCAGGATCAACAGGTCCTTTCCTCTTCTCAGGGGCAGGGACATCTTGATGATTAGAGTCAAACTCAGAACTAAACAGTTCCGGCATGCCCCCCAAAATCTCTTTAACAAGACTAAAGTTTGTACCTTTGACCGTTTGCTCTTTATTGTCCTCTATGTATGAAAACTTGTGCTCAGTTTGATCGTCCATACAAAGGGCAATATACTTTTCCCTCTGAACTGGAAGAATCTTCTTTGATTTAATTTGCTCATCGACAAAACTTGTTACCTCATTCTGTCTGCGTGTGAATTTTTCAGCTTCAAGGTCTTGCTTAAATTTAGCATTCTCTTCACTGAATTTCTCTTTTTCGGTTTCTAGATTTTTAATCTGACTGTCCTTCTCTTTGACCTCAGCCGAAAGACTGGACACTTGATCTTCAAGCTTTTTAAACTTTTCTAGAATTGCCGTGTTATCATCTGGCATATTACCCTCCATTTTAAAAATTTCTTCATAATTATGGCTTGTGAAAAACTGGTCTACTAGATCATCCATGCTGACCAGCTCAGGTGTATCAGCTCCTAACAGTGCAACTGCTGCCAGTGCTCTAGGGAACTTCTCACCATTTGGATTTGTATAATTGATAAATATCTCAGAACTGAATCGACCGTATCTACCTGCATCGATTAACTTCTTTATCTTAGCAGGAACGTTTTTAAAACTGGCTTTAAGCTTATTGCCAACTCGCTTTAGCTCGCTAACCCAGCCTGCTGATGGCAGACCATCGCTTTGTAAGAACTTCTGATTATCATCATGGCCTAATTTTAAAAAAGGCTTTAGGTTCTTCTTCTCTTTTTCAAAAGCCTGAACCATTGAGTCTAGATGATCATTTGTCCATTCTCGACCACGCCATACGCCAGCCTCAAATATGGTAACATCATTTAACTCAAAACCTTGGCCTTCTTGGTCGCCAAACTTTATCAGTTCTTCTGCATTTGATACGGATGTGCTCATTTGCTTTATCACTTAAATTGTGACTCTGACAATTGAGCCTAAGACTTGCTAGAGAACTAGCGAGAATACAGAATTAACTTACACAAAATTGGTGTTTCGTCAAGTATTTTTTATCTAGAATACGACTGACCCTGTGGTATTTATGGTTTTGTCGACTAATCCTGATGTACCTGAGGAAACCAGAAACTTGAATTGATACGTGACCCCACTGAATAAGTCCATAGACCATGCCCCCGTTGAAGCATCTACACTTGAAGTGACCGTGTGCAAAGTATTCACCTGGATGCCCTCAGACGATATGTTTGTAAAATCTTTGGGCCACGCTGCCACTGTCGCTGATGCGGGAATTGTATTATCTGGATTTAAGAACACCCCTGTAACTGATGCCATATCAATAGAATCGTAAACTACTGAAAAGTCGTTCAATATAGGCTTGAACGCCCCACTTGATGAACCAAAGTAAAACTTGAAGTTGACCGTAGATCTAGACGCGCTAATCAATGATTGCCAGTTTGCCGTAGTTATAGTTTCGTCATAATTATTTCTTGCAGTAGTCGTATCACTACATGACCAGGAACTACCATTCCACCATTTTTCATTACCGTCTAACTGGACTGTATATTGCAAACTAGAACCGGTTGGGACCGTGGCTGTAAAAGACGCATCTGACACCTCGCTAACATTGAGTAAGGATGTAACTGGAATAATTGTTGTCACACTCGTTGTGTATAATTTTAATGTGGTTATACTATAGTCTACTGTGTGCTGCTCCTCTGTGAAATAAGCGAACTCATCAATAAAAAAGTCTGGGACTGTGCCCAGGTTATCAGTACCCACTCTAAAGGTTGTTACTGAATCCGTCCTTAATGCAGAAGAAGTATTTAACGTATTAAAAAACTGTGTACCATTCTGAAAAGCCCTTATTTCTGCTGTACCTGTATTCACATTCCAATTCAATTCCCACTCATACGAGGTCCCACTAGCCGGCGACCATGGCCCAAAATTACCGGCTCTAATATTGGTTCCTGAAGAATCCCTCATCACTATGCCAATCTGACCTGAATTGTTGTGATACATCCTTATGAGGTTATATGAATCATTATCCCCATATATTGAGAAAAAGGCTTTAGTGGCAGCAGGAGTCCCGCTGTAATCAGGAGTTATCTTAAATCTAATAGCACCCCTCGCAACTCCTTGCGCATTTCCTTCTGTAGCATAGCTAACAAACTTTAAATCACTACCTGTCAAATCTAGTGTACCATTAGTTGTGTCCACTGTTGTCGTATTTGCTGTACCTGTTGCACCTCCTGGCGCATAGGCTGCGTCGATACCATTATTGTAATTAGAAAAGAAAGTCAATGCAGTGGGAGCAATAAACTTTAACGTAGGATCGCCGCTGTTGAAATCTATATCGGCTGAACTGAAGGAATAATTGGTACTTGTGTCCGAAGAACCTAGATATGTTTTAGTTGCGTTTGCCATGCATCCCCCCTCAAAAAAACCCCGACCTACAAACGCAAATCGGGGTGGAATTACTTAGTCACTAGATGGGATGATATAAGATTACTTTTTCGTCTTGACAACAAAAAAATTGCCCTGCCTCTCAAGTGGCTTGTTGACTATCCTGCCATCTGCTTTTTGCACAGGGACGCTATTAGGCACTTTATCAAGTCTGTCTTTTCTCTCTGCCTCATCACCCCTAGTCAGAGCTCTTAAAACAGACCTGCAATTAAAATGAAGAGGCGGGTTAACCGTCCTGCCATCTCCAACCTTGAATTGCATACCGTCAAAATGATTGCAAATTGGGCTAGTTCTATGATCAAGAATAGCGTCAAATTCATAAGCTATGATTTCGTCCTCTATTTCTTCAAACTGCCTAATTCGGGCCTCATTATATGCCGTAGAGGTGGCTGTCCTAACAAGAGTATTTATCCTGTTATTTAAAACATTGCCTTTAGCTAATGTGTCTCTAATCATCCTTTTAATTTTAATATTACTGTCACCATTCCTTAATCCATCCGCTACAATTGGCTTAGATACTCGAAGTAAATAGTTAGCCTCTTCGGTAGCTAAATCAAAATTATAGTTATCAAACCATGCCTTTATTTCTTCATCAGATAGAGTAAAGTTTTGTTGCTTAGTGACAGACACCGTACCTTTTTCAAAAGACCTCTCCACATGGGTACCTATTAAATCGGCAGTCTCATCAATAGATACATCAATATCGTCTATCTGATCAATAAACTCTATAGTATCGACTTGCTCTAGAATATCTCTAACTTGCCTCTGGGTGGCTGTTCTGAGCTTACTTGTAAGACTGCGTTCTAGATTATCGAAATCACTCTTTATTTTATTTGGGTCAAATTTGGCGTAAAGTTCTGCCTTTTTTTTTTGAGTCAACTCTTCTTTTTCGTCTTCCTCTTCATCTGGAGCATCTTCTTTATCGGGCGTTTCTTCCTCGTCCCCGTCTGGCTTGCCTTCTGATTCCTCGTCTGGGTCATTAGGGTCATCTGGGTTTTCTGGGTCTTCTTCTTGATTCGGATCCTCTTCAGGTAAAGTTTCTTCGATAGGCGCGTCAATTTGTTGATTAAACCACTTCCTATGCTCTGGAGAAATAATACCCGCTGTATTAATAAACTGTAAAAATAACTCTAGATTTTTTTGCCTCTTCTCATCGTCGGCTTTTTTAAACTTGAACTTAACCCTAAAGTCGCCGTAATTCCACGCTACCAAATTATCCACAATTTTAGTATTTATGAGCATCTCTAATGCAGACTGGACACTTTCTACTACAGACCAAAACATGCCGAAATGTTCTTTACCTAATGCAAAACTACCACCGCTAGTTGCCTCGCCACTCATACCCATTAGATCAGGCAGTAGCATTTTTCTAGCTATCATCATATTAGCATGGTCTATTCTTTGCTTGAATTGGTCGCCACCACCATCTGCGTGTTTCTCTAGTACAGAGATATCCACACCTTCGGGAATAACAATGGCAGAAGTAGCCTGTATGTTCTTCAAAACAGATAATAACTTATCTTGCTTGCCTGCATAATTCGCACCGTATTTACCTATAGGGGTAGGTGACCCGAATTTCTCTAAAAATATATTCCAAAACTTAACAATTTGCTCTTTTGACCACCATGACGTATAGACACCTTTATTGAGCTCACTCTTACCATAGGGATTATCAAATTCGCCCTGGTTGATATAATGAATAAGTTTTTCAGGCCTAATAGATTTCTCTTCGCCACCCTGGTCCTGTAGAATCTCTTTTAGGTCGCCATTCTCTTCCTGAACAAGTGTAAACCCATGAGGTGCTCTAGTCTTCATTTTATCTAGCCATATCTTGTCCTTGCCCTCAAATGGCTTAACTGCAAATACTGGCTCTGTCAGGCTAAATCCGTACTCTATACCAGACAATATGTCATACAGCTTACTAGAAAACGGCTTATCTAGGCTATTCAGATTCTTCATGATAAAGTCGGTGATTTCCTCTTGCTGCTCTTCGGGTATATCGTCGCCTTCAAAGAATATCTCAAAATCACTGTCTGTAATCATCAGCTTCTTAAGATGTAAAGATGCTGCTATTTGATCATCTTCTTTCATCTCATCGAAGTAGTCATAATTGCCTGTTTTCTGGTATAGCTCATCAGGATTGTATGGCCTAAAATTATAGTCGTCGTACAGGGTAGAATTAGCCCTTGTAGTTTCTTTGAATAGATCTGCAGTAGGCTCTATCTTCTTAAGCTCAAAGCCTTCCTTGCCATCATACTCCTTAGTGTCATAATCCATCTTTACAATCTCAGTAGTTTCTGTCTGAGCCTCAGAATATTTCACTTCTTGGTTAAATGTCTTACTGGCCATAATTCACCTCAATCATACATACTACCCGTCATTACCCTGTCTCCACCTGCGTCGATAATGTCACCCGCGAAACTAGGGGTTATCCAATTAGCTAAGGCAAGCGAAATAACTGTATCATCATGCTTACCAGCAGGGGCGGAATATCTTATTGTACCTGACACAAGCTGTTCTATCTCAAATATAGACAATTCGTAAAGCAGAACTTCTATATTGTGTAACTTAATGTTTAACTCTTCAAACGTCAATATTAAGTTTTCTATTAATTGTCTCTTAGATGGATTAGTAAATTTGTATGCCTGAACTCTGACACCTGCTAATGCCAGATCGTCAAATATTGGATCGCCCACGCCTGTAGAATCTATACAGAACAAGCACTTGTATTTCTCGTAGACGCTCAATATCCTTCTCTTCTGCACAGACCATGCAGTATCCTGAAATCGATCAAAATAAACCAATTCTCGATTGGCATTTAGTACTGTAATTACTGTAAAGTCCACCGTCCTGGCTAGATCTACACCTCCGAAATATTGAACATTCCCCTTGGGCTCAGAAAGCGTATCATATACACATTCATGAATATTCCTAAATACTACACCCCCAACATCTACAAATTGTGCCTCATATTCTTGTCTAAATATGATCTCGGGGGTGACTCGCTTGACCTCATCCCATTCTGATTCACTAAAATAAGGACTGTCTTTTGAGCATGCTTGTATTCTAGACCAATCTTCAGATCCTAGGGCGTGTATCCATAGGTCGTAATACCAGTTCTTACCCTTTGGAGTACCTATGAAATCAGCCCACCCTTCATATCGAGCAAGCATAGGCCTTAGAATAATAGGCCATAATTCTGGATCTAAACTAGCAGCCTCATCTACAGTAAGCCCATGCAGAGTTTCACCTCTAAGATTTTCCTTATTGTCTGCGCCCTTGAATGTAGTCACAGAACCGTTTATCCACTCGATTTCCATGAATGACAAATTAACCCGTTTTATTAGGCCCTTGTAGTCGTTGATAGTTCTTTTAAAGGGGACTCTAGCCTGAGCTATTGTAGGAGCTACCCACCAATATTGACCTTGTTTACCAATGGCCTTTAGAACATGCCTAAGTAGAGCGATTGTAGTTTTCCCAAATTGTCTACCTATACAAGCTATTGTGTATCTTGTGTTTAGCTCAAAATATTCTCTTTGTTTTCCTGGGGATGGTTTATGTGGTAGTGTTACTTGCATAGAGATGTAAAGCACCGTTTACATAGGTGTCAATACAGCTTTACATCGAATGTAATGTATAGTTTACATAGATGTAAAGTGTAGTTTACTCTCTAGTGACTAGTATTTTCGACTCTACCTATAGCTTTGTAGTATACGCCATTATCTGAATAAGACTCACAGGTAGCAGTATATTTATCTACATGTTTCTCTATAAATTTACCGCATTGCCATACCTCGTAGAAGCACGGGCCTCTGCTTACATTTCTTAGGCTAACGAAAAGCATTGATATGGTAATGACTATTATAGATATACAAATACTTCTTATTAACATCCCTTACCAACCGCACAAAGCCCCAATCAAAAGTACAAGGAAAGCTAAAACACCTAGTATAGAAACACTAAGTCCCATAAATAACACTACCAAGTCTAACTCCTCGTCAGTTTTCATCACATCTCCTCTGCGTCATCTGGCCAAACTATCTTCAATTCGCCTGATACTTTATTATTAACGTTCTCTGCTGACTTACCCTCTTCTCTGTCTTCTATTGAATTAATAGCTTGTAAATTGCCTTCTAGGGCTAGCTGTACTTTCTTCAAAGCTATCAGATCTCTTAGAGTCATGGTCTTATCTAAATGCTTTGCAGCGCCTTTTATTTTAGCTTGCTCAATTAAATCATCACAAACCTTTTTTTCTAATATGTCTCGATAGACAGTTTTCCATGCTCTCCCATTAGTTGATTTCCTGCCTGCTGCCCTTGCTCTTTCTGGATCTTTGTCAAATCCGTTTCCTGTGTTTCCGCCCATATTTGGTGCTCTCCGGTGTTACCTATTAATTGTAATTAACAATTTATCCCTATGTTTGTCCATATATTCTAGTGTTTTTTGGCTTCTTTCATATTATACTAATTTAGTGAATAGCATTTCGGCCATTTCGTGATCTTGTTTTTTTGTCATGCTCTCTATATGATTTTTTAACTTAAGTGGGGTATTTTCTACTGGATGCACTGTGTACATAAGAGTCTCCCCTTGGAAAACTTCGATATAGCTACGAGTGTAAACGACCTTAGACCCCCCAATTTTTAAAGTGTACCCATATACAATCCTTACCGGGGTCGTGGTTTCTGAACTCCTAAATCCCCATCCTTGATCCTCTTCTAACTTCATATAAAGTTCTTTGCCTAAGCTCACCAGATACTCTATTATGTAGTCTATATCTTTACCTGAATTCATAAAGGTTTGCTCACGTAATCTTCGGGAAACTGCAGTTCATGTTTCATAAAATCTTCATTTCCATATCTGAATTGATCTCATTGCCCCAATTCATAAATCCTTCTCTGATACATTGTCACCGTATGCCTTAATGATAAGGGCGTCACAGGCGATTCGCCTATATTCTGAATCTAACAAACTCTTGCTTCGAATCGTTTGATGCGGTAGAGGCATTATTATGTAGTAATAAGATTGATTACCTAATTCATCGCCTTTAATCATTACCGTTAATTCCTCTTTGTTCAAGATGGGCATTAAATCATTAAAATCACAAAGTGGGTTAAAGCCAAATTGTAATTGATTGTTTTGGTCATAGACAATTTTTAGATCTTTTTCTAAAATATCAGACCTATAAGCCTTGGCGATTAATCTAATCTTTGTCTTCTGGTCTAACTCTGATACTGACTTATTCACTCTTTACCTCGATTAGTGTTCTCAAGTTGCACTATGGCCCAATCAATCTTTTTCTCGGAATAGTTTTCTATACCTTTCGGATACATTCTTTTAAACAGGTCCTTTTGTTTCTCTGTGCATTCGGCAAGCATTGATTTAATCAACTGTATCTTTTCGCTTAGAAAGTGGTTTAAAATTGGACTTTGTTTTTTATTAGTCATCACTCTTTACCTCGCTTTCTAGTCCTATTGATTGCCTCAATTTATTTCTAAACCCATCAATAACAGGGGTTACTTCAGCATCATTGAGTGCTAAAGCAGCATTTGATAATTCCCGATGGATTTGATTTATCTTGCTTTCAAACTCCGTGGCTAAGCCAGAGAAAACTTTGTTAATTGCAATATCAACGTCCGAAATCGAACTATTCTGGCTGATCATCGATTTTAGTTCGGACTTATGTTTATCTATCATTTAGACTCTCCTGACATAGATGCTCTACATTCTTCTAGCATATGATATATTTTATCGATTTTTTGAGGTATCCCGCATAAAAGAATGAAAAACATAATGATGATCATACCATCTAACATGCCTCTAATTAGTGGATTATTCACCAATTCTCCCTTCGATTATTTTCACTGATGGCACTTCTTATTTTGTCATTTATTTCATTATGCCTTTCTATCGATGAATAGATTCTATCTTGGTCAATTAAGATTTTACCTGATCTCAAGTCTGCTCTACATTGTTTTTCTTCGGAATAAAAACAACCATGCCTATTTAAGATGTCTAAGCATGAATCAATTTGCGCAGTGTCATGAGGGTTTGTAAAACATTCAATATTTAAACCATCACTTATGTACAATATTTTTCTATTCTCCCTCATCCATGCTATAGCTTTATTAAGATCTCTTGTCTTCATTTAGACTCCCCTAATAGGGATTGCTTGAGGTCATATACTGCGTCTGAGAAATAATGCTGGTCGCTATCTAATAACGACTTCATATATTCATCTTCAAATTCATCTATCTTCTTTTCTAATTCAGTTGATAAGGATGAGAATGCATTATTTAATAACGTATCTAGCCATTGCGCATATATTTGTGGTGAATCTCTTAATTGATCATATTCATTGGACCAAATTCTATTTATTAAATCATCTCTATGCTTCTCTATTATAGACTTTTCTTCACTCATTGCCCTGACACCTCTTCTTGACTAATAATAACGGTCGACAAATCTTTGTAAGCTCTCATCAGGTCCTCATAGCTTGGATACAGTAATCTGACATTATCAAAGTCTGTGTAAAGGGTCATTCCGTATTCATCGTTATCCCAATAAATAAAAACATTGTTAACCGTTTCTGGCCTGTATAGGAATATTCCGTTATGGTGCTTGAGTTCTTTAATCATTTCTTACCTGTCCTGGATTGCATATGCTTAGCGAACTTAGTCTTGCATGTCATCCACCCTATATAATGACCAGACCTCACAAGCGGTTGTGACTTATAAGAAACGGGGGATTCCTTTAGAAATTTTTTCCATTCTGAAAGCCACTCTACTACACCTTTATTAAGATCTTTCGAACTACATAGAATTTCAAATTCTTCAGGATCTAAAAGAATCTCTTCTGGGCTAAATGACATACTCATTTTTTCCCACCACCAATAGCTCGACTGTGTTCTTCTGCCCACTTGGTCAATTTAGCGTCTATTCTTGAATTAATATTTTGATATAAAGATCTTTTTTGCAGATAACCAATAGAAAAGCTTGTTATCATACCAGATATAAACACAACAAACTTACCGCTTAAGCCATCTATCAGGATCCCCAATATAAAAATAGACAATGGAATTAAAATACTAATTATCTCTGTTATCTTTTTTAACATCCCTCTTGCCTCCAACAAAATTAATTACATGCATCACTAATTTTTTGGTCAAGCCCCCTATCTCGGCAAAAAAGCCAAGGTAAGACTCCTGATACATTTTCACCGACTCTTCAAATGTATATTCTTTAGACTTTATGACAAGAGATGAAATTGTGCCTGCGTAACCACCAATAAAAAAAGACATCAGGGCGATTGAAGCTACAGAACATATATGCATGCCAACCGATGCAAAGTAAATAAAACCAACTAAGGGGGTAAATATAGAAAGTAGCCAGAAAATTGTTACTAGTATCATCTTAATACCTCCTTTGATACTTCTGCCTATAAAACTTCTCGTTCGTGCTATCCAAGTTTTTACACCATGCTCTAATTTCTTTGTAATATTTTTTATATTTGCTTCTATATTTCTTCAAGACTGTTTTCTTTGCACTTACACAGTCCGATTTTAAATAAAATCCAGGACTTTTATAACCAATGTCATAATTAGTAAAAACAAACCAAAGGATTAAAATTGAAAGGTATTTCATGTCGTCCCCCTGCTATAAAATTGACCAACCATATTCATGCATTCGCCTATTCTCATGGGGTTGATTTCAATAACTTCCTCTAAGTACTTAATGGCCTTCCCGTAGTCTTTTTTGTATTTGCCTTCAATTACAGCTAAGGAGAAATAATATTGTTCTGAGGGATGCTCTTCTAATAAAGCCGTGAGTATGTGTTCAGCCTCTTTGACTCTATTTGTGTAAACCCCAAATTCTCCCTCGACATTTCCGTCCCATTGCATTCTTATAGCTGCCCTCTGTTCTCTTATTTTAAGAGAGTCTCTGCAATTCTTCAACCCTTCTACTAATATTTGGTCTTGCATTTCGAAGCTTTTATTATTCCTTTGATCGATAGACTTCATAATGTAAGCATCTGGAAAATTCTTGTAAACTTTTAGCGCTTCATCATATTTCTTTTGAACGAACATGTTGATAGCTTCTTTTTGGGATTTTAGGCTTTTGATAATCTCCTTGTAATTTTCCTGGATAGGCTTAAATTTTTCAGGGATATCGACCATCTTGCATAAAACAGTATAGCCATACATCTGGTCATCAGATTTAACGATTTCAAATCCGCACTTCTTTATGAGGTTCTCGAATGAATGAAATGTAAAACAATTTATATGGTTCAAGTGGTAAAGATTTTCAAATGAGTCACAAATAGCACCGCTAGCCTCTTCCAGTCTTTCACACCAATGAGGTATAGACATGTATAAATAACCATCTTTTTTTAGATAATTTCTAATTCTCAAAAGTTCCCTATCTGGATGCTCCACATGTTCGATAACATGATAATATGAAATTAGATCAAATCTTTCGGATTTATCTACCTGAGAGATATCTTTGACTATATTTAGACCATAGTAATTTTTCCCGAATTCTCTGGCTGCGCTTGAAAACTCTGTTCCAAAGACATTGCTATTATCCAAATTGCAACGATCTTTTATGTACTTTAAAAAAGTACCTTGGGCGCACCCGACATCTAAGACTTTCGACGAAAATCCTCTGCCATTCTGAGACGGCGACAATTCATCAAAAATCTCTTTTAAGAATTTTTCATGCTTTCTTATTTTTCTATTATTTGTTACAATATTCATTACCCTGATAAAGTCTCTCTGCTTATCGTATTGATCTTCGATATTTTCAGGGTAATCATATGTTAAATAGCCACAAGATTTACATACCTTGAACCCAATCGGGTTAAACCTAACCTTGCCATCCCTGACATCAACATCAAATTGACCAGGGTCAGTCTTGTAATCATTATGAAGTTCAATCATATTTTGGTTATACCAATATTTCGGGTCTCTCAAATTATCTAAATTATGCCAATCTTCTGAATCACATATTGAACATTTTATAGGTTCTCTCATCTTAAACTCCTAGCTTGCTTCTTTTGTTATCTCTTTAAATTCTGATACCGACAACATGTGCGTCTGGTCAGTTTTACTTATCCCATTATAAGTACATTCGAACATAAAGTTCCTAACACCGATTGCCCTAAACGCCTTGTAGACATCTTTTACAAAATCCTTTTGGCCTGCTGAATGTGAACAATCGACCACAAATCGACTAAACATTTCTGGGAAATGCCTTTTTAAAACCATTGCAATCTTAATGTCTGGCGTCCATCTACCATAATCTTTATCGTTAGTATCTATACCTCGTTCAATCATCCAAGGAACGACACCATGCTTATTTAACATGATATTATACATATCTATCACCTGTGCAATTGTCATGTTCGGCATCCTTTTTATGAATACATTTCTCATTATCTTGCTGGACTCAAGCAATGAGTAGTTCATTGAATTCCTAGCACCTATCCAAACCCCTACAAGTCCAGAGCAAAGTTTGACCTGCTGAGGGGTGTGAACTTCTGTAATCACAGGAATATGTAATTCCTTGTTTATGCGATACAAAGTTTTAATCCCGTCTTCACCGATACCAGGATAGTATCTGTCTAGCTTAGTGCCTCCACCCCATAGTTTAACTCTAAAAATATCAATAAACCCTTTAAGCTCCTTGGCTGTGTTGAAGACATGATCCTCTTCCCCTGGATTCATTAGACAGTTCCCAGCGATATACATCAATAAAACCTCTTCTTATATCCAAGTCCCTTACGCCATGCCTCAAATTGCTGGTATTCTTCTTTTTTTAAATAACCTCGCCTCATTAGTTCTGCAGTTATCTTTGTTTCCTTCCTAAGCAAGTCCAATATGCATTCATCCGGCAAGCTCTTATCTAAACTAGCCGTTCTAACTAACTTAGCGATGCCCTCAATTAGTCTTAAGAGATTGGGTATCTGAATAGAAAGCAACTTCTTTTCAAAATCCTCAAGATTAGTTGTAATTACAGATTGGGCCAAAAGTGCTCCTTCGTTTTAATCATGCCTTCTTTGTATGAGGTTTTAGGGATCCAATCAATTAACTCTTGTGTTTTTATATTATTCATGTTTTCATCTACATCGCCTAAGTGCCTAGCTGGACCATGTGTATATTTTAAATCCTTACCTGTTATTTCTGACACTATTGATAAAACTTTATTCAAAGAGACTTTCTCTTCTCCGCACAAATTTAAAATTTCTTTATTCGGAAACTTGGTTATTGTGGAAACAAGCGCATCAACTAAATCGTCTATAAAAATATAAAACCTTGAATGATGCCCATCACCATTAATTACAAATTCTTTATTATTCAAAGCACAGTCCAATATTTTATAGTTAAAAAGTGCGGGCCTCATTCCTGGTCCGTAAACTGTCCCTAACCGACATATTACATGCCTGTCTAGCTCTTGGACAATTGGCTCTGCTGCGTATTTTGTGCGTGCGTAAAATTCTATAGGCTCGGGGTTTGTCCCCTCATGAACAATATAATTATTTTTATGCGCATCCCCATAGACACAGCATGTTGAAATATAAATCATTGGTTTTTCGTGCATTCTGCAATACTTCACAACATTATAAGTCCCTTCTACATTAGTGTGGAATGCTTGATCCTGGTCCTTTTCTACAATATTCAAATCTGCTATAGCTGCTGAGTGAATAACCATGCCAGACTCTCCAATTTTATAGCTTAGTATATTCACATCTTCAACTAAATCATTTCTGTAGACCTTCCAATCAAAATCAATAACCTCGTGGTCTAAAGACTTGAGTCTTTGTTTGAGTGCCTTACCCACAAATCCTTCACTTCCTGTTATCATTACTTTCACTTTCCTGCCTCCGCTGGGTTTAATGATGTCATAGTCATGTCACCGTTTTTTGCCTTTATTGAATTTGCATGTTTTCTATAATGCCATAAAGGTTCTTCAATAAACCCGACCTTATATTTCTCTTCAAATCTTTTCATAAATGCTGCGCCGTAACCTGGGTTTTCTTTATACTGCAATTCTAAAGCCAGCCTCTTTTCAAGCAATGCGCATCCTGAATGAAGGTGCTTTTCTTTGCATTCCATTCCATCCCTTGTGTAACCCGAAACTATGCCCCCAAAATCATGTTTCAAATTAATTAACATCCTATTGGCAGCGCCAGGAAGTAAGTAATCATCAGAATCAACTCTCATTACATATCTACCTTTAGCTAGATGTAGGCACTTGTTTGAAGACTGAGAAAGGCCCAGGTTCTCAGGGTTTCTGTATACCCTAATCCGAGACTTTTGATGTTCTGGCAGCCCTGAAATCGTTTCAAGTATTACAGCCGTACTATCATCGGTTGATTTATCATCCAAGATTATGTACTCAGAATGATCAAACAAACCCTGGCTAACTACTGATAAGATGCACTCTCTTATGTATTTACCATAGTTCTTGTTGCATGTGTAAAACGTTATCAATGGCAGTCTATTAATATCGATTAACTCAGGGTGCCTTTTAAGTAAATTTATTATATCCAGAGTCCCGAAATTATCGCCAAGTAAAGAATAAATAACCCTAATTAGGGTTAAGTCCTCTGGATAATCCAGCTCAAGTCTAAACCGGTGCTGATATTCTTTAGGTGGAACATATTCACTATACTTAAATCCTGGTTTTTTTAAATAATAAGACGTAAATTCAATTGGCTCATCATGCTCAGTTGCTATTTTATCAAGAGCCTTGAAAGATATTATTTCAGCAGCCACCCCCTGGGGGCAATTCCCCATATACGTGTAATCGTTATTCTGCTTATGGTGGTAAGCTAGTTGCTTTCTAAGCAATTCACTGTCTACAAAGATATCATCAGCAGTAACCCTTATTATAGTATCTACACTATTAGCGATGGCCGCGTACCACATTCTATGCAATGGCGAGCTTGGATTCCCAGTAAATATATCATAAATATTAGAATTCCCAATTAAGGCATCTTGTATTGGATCACCTTCCGGGATGGCTAATATTACATCAAAGCCAGAGACCCTCTCTATACATTCTTCTAGAGTTAAGCGAAGGAAGTCACCACTCTTCACAGTGGCGAGCAATTTGTTTTCAATACGATTACTCCCAGACCTAACACATATAATGACAGCAGTTTTCATATTGAAACCTTCACCTTGTATACATCCTGGCTTGGGCATTTCACACATGATGGAAGGAGTATACCTTCTCTATACGCCTTAATTAATTGTTTCCTATTCTTTAAAGCATCCTCAAAATTGTAGCCAAGCAATATATCATCTGGTTCATTATACGCCATGCAACATGGATAAAACTTCCCGTTTTGCGTAATTAGCATTCTCCTTTTGAGATGGGGACACATCTTTTTTCTTTCTCTAATCATCGGAATAGACAAGTCTTCGCCTTCTCTCTCCATTAAATGCCGTTTAACTATAAAAAAATTAGGATATTTTCTCTTTATCCAAAAATAGTCAAAATCACTAGTTTTTGATTCATGGCAATTTAATTTGACTTTGACATTGCCTTGGTTTTCGTGCATGTATTCTAATGATTCATGTAGCCTGTAGTAATGCTTGTCTTTAACCTTGTGCAATTTAGAGTAAGCGTCCTTGTCTATCGCACCCAAAGATATTATTATGGTTGTTAACCCCGCATCTCTGAGAGATGCAAACTTATCTTTCATTAAGACTCCATTTGAGTTCATCATTATATCTGTATAACCCAAATTCTTAGCCTTCTTAACAAAATGAACCAAGTCTTTATACAAGGTGGGCTCACCTCTAAAGTTGCACTTTACTGACACATAACCATGAATTCGGCCTTCAATTAAATACCTAACAGCCTGTGCAAGTTTCATTTGACCTTTTTCAAAACCTGGCCCACCTGGGGCACCCCACCAACACATCACGCACCTATGATTACAGTCATTGTTCAACTCAATATCAAGGTGTGTTCTGAATCCCAACCACCACCGTAAACGATACAAATAGTATTCTATCTTTTCAACAATATTCATCTTGTAGCCAATGCGTGCGATTCGTTCATAATATTCCTAACTTCTGATAGTCTGGACATTAGGCATTTTTTACATAAATTTTTCTGATAAACCGGTCCCACTTCGCGGCAATATGCACACCTCTTACCAATATAGCAATACTCATGATAGTTATTACCTCTAACTACAAGCAAATTTGAGAAAATCCGATTAGTGCACTTGAAACATAGGACTATTTTCTGAGACAATGTTTGATCTTTCACGATAAGAGGTTGCCCAATGCCATGGGTAAGCCATTGTCTATTTAAAGAATATCTTTCCTCTAAGAATGAAACGATTGAGCTAGGAAGTTCAGACCTGTTTTTGTGTACCTTGGAAACATAGGTGATGTTTTTCCCTATCATCACAGACAAAACCCTCTTATTAACCCCTATCAAATTTAGGAAGTGATCAAACCTTTCAAATTCTGTATCCAATTTCAGCTCCTATTTAATGAGCGTAAACCCTTGAATCTTTAGCAAGGTCACGCTCAATCTTGTACAAATCTTGATGTATTGACTCGACATTCTTGATATCTTTAGCAAGATCTGCGACATCTCTCAATATTTTATCAACTCTACCCTCGATCATTCTTTTCTGATTATTCAAGTCGTTGTAGATCGTTTGTGCTTTTTGCACATAGCTGTCATAAACAGTCGTTGCCCTTGAAAATCTTTTCCTTGCATTCACCATACCTCTCTCCATAGCTTCCAAATGTTTGTCCTTTTGTTTAAGTGCAGACATGAATAATGCCTTCTCCTTTTTAGACAAGTCTTTAAATGCAAGCTCCAATTCCTGTAATCTGCCTTCATAATTCTTCTTGAAATACCTGATCTCTGGCAGCCTCGTTTTTGATGGCCCCTTGAATATGGCTTCCCATACACCAACAACCCAGTATATTATACTCATTCTCAACCTCCGTCTTCTTCATTGTGAATCTTCGGTTTCGCTTTTAAATATGCAGTATAATATATCGCAATCAATAAACAAACGACAACTATTATTACCCATTCTTCAGTAACAAAGCTTCTTAAATCATTAATAAAATCTAATATCTTTATCATGAATGGCGGGTTAAGTCTTCGAGGACTCCTCGGTCAAGATAAAATCGCGCCAATGTTGACACTTTAAGTTTCTTGATTTTCGCAATCTTCTGCAGGTCAACTAGTAAATCCTCTGGGATCCTAATATGTATCCGTTTAGTTTTAATTTTCTTTTCCATAAAGTATGGGCGACATTATAACACTGAATTAGATTGTCAACCAAAAATGTACGACAGTGTGTCGAGTTGGCGACTATAGACTAGATGGGACAGGTTATAAATTTTGTAAAATATATAAGGCTTTAAAAAACACCTCCCCTTTGCATTATGTCTCAAATAATTTAAAAAGGAGGTAACGCCAATGGCTGTTGAAAAATTTGCACCCAATGCAAACAAGAATTTTTCATTTATGCCTAAGATGGCAGTGGGCGGAAGGGCGGGTTAAGAAACTTCCCTGTGGTAGCAGAGGAAATCCAAAACAAAAGGAGGTAATGCCCAATGATGGATCGTTTCTTTTCACAAGAATACCCCACCAACACTAACATGACATATGGGTGGTAGGGTGGGTCAAGGCGCCCCTCACGGGGCATTATTAATTTTACTTACATATATAAAAGTAAAATTATTTTTTCTTTACTTTCTTTTTGATCATCTTTTTGATAGCTTCGTCAAAAGACATATCAAGCTTGAGTTTTTCTTCATATTTATCCGGTCGCTCGACTTTTTTTATCTTCTTTTTCTTCTTACTCATGAATCAAGCCCTTGTAAGTCAGCCTGCATTTGATATTTGAGAACACATCCTGGAATCTTTCACAGTCTTTGATTTCTCTGGTATTGTAGCGATAAGAAAATTCATGACAATATCTGTGTAAATGCTTTTTACTAATTGCGTGATAAATGCCTATAATACCTCTTTTGAGCATTGAAAAGAACCCTTCTACAGAATTTATATGATAAGAGCCTTTGACAAATTCATCTTTAGAGTGATCGACAACTTGATGGTCGTACATCAAGTTTAAGTTTTTATATCCCTTCCAGGAGTCTGTAATAACCGTAGAACCTGATTTGACGTAGGATGCTATTTCCCGCTTCAAGGTCTTCGCTGTCGAATCTGGAATAGGTTTAGCTACAACTTTATTGTCTCTGCCCAATATCCCCACAACCGGCTGCTTATGAGAAAGGCTGCGACCCTGGGCGTTTTTGATCCTTTGAGACTTTGGCTTATTTAACATATTGCCACCGACATAAGTTTCATCCACTTCTACAATACCTTCGATTGAAGAATCATCTTGCATTATTTGTCGTATCCTGTGCAATAAAAACCATGCTGTTTTTTGGCTAATACCTAAATCTCTGTGAAGCTGCGTTGAACTGATACCCTTCTTATGGGCAGTGCATAAATAAATAGCTGCGAACCAAGTCTTCAATGGTAGTTTTGTATTTTCAAAAATAGTGCCTGATGTTACCGAGAACTTTTTAGAGCACCCCGCACATTTAAAACCTCGATTCGTCCTATAAATCTTGTGATTACCGCAATGGGGACATTGGATTGTACCACCCCATCGCATCCGTTCTAAATATTCCTTGCAAACACTCTCATCTTTAAAATAGGCGAGTAACTCTAGTAATGATTTAAATTCCATATATCTAATATACACACTTGTCCCAGTATGTCATTAACTTTTTTATCCTTCGCTACAATTTTTTGTTGCTTTTTTTAGTACATTCTTATAATACGTTTAGACGTTAGCACCGTCTCTTAGTAATCACAGGTCCGTAAGAGTCCCTTGTGTCATGGGGATCTCTAAATATTTGATCCTGTGATTAATATCTAGAGGCGTGCTAACTGTGGCGTAAGGGATTCTTACGTCAACACAGGAGGATATTGATGATTAAATTTTTTACGGTGGGCATCCTGCTAATTGCAGTAGGATGCAATGCATATTCAGTAAGAGAAAGCAAAGATAAGTATAAAGGTACCCATTCATATGCTATGGAAAACAACTATCTTAACTTTGCAGGAAGTGAAAGTTGGGCTAGAGGCGCTGGGCTAGCTGCTAGGAAAATGGAGCTAAACGCAGTGAAGATTGTAACAACAACCAACCATAATGATTATAGTTTTTTTGTTGTTTATGAAGACCTTGATTGGATGTTTATCAAACCAGGTGAATCCATGGACCTACTAGTTGATGGAAAATCATACGCCTTAAAGACTGAGACTGGATCTGTCAACAGTAGGAATATGGTTGGCAACAAAGTCTATGAATATGCATACTACGACATACAAAGAGAATTGTTGCGTGAAATCGGGGAATCAAAAAAAACAGAAATCCGTATAATGGGTTCTAAATCCTTTGTAGAGTCTGAGTTAACAGAAGAAAACAAACAACGTTTTCTAGACTTCTACAAAAAATATTAATCTTAAGGGCCTTCTCGGCCCTCTCTTTTAAAAGACATACATTTTTATAAAATTATATAATGCTTTAAAAAACACCTCCCCTCTGAATTATGTCTTAAATAAATCAAAAAGGAGGTGAGGCCTATGCCATTAGCAAAACAAGTGCAAGAGTTAGCTAATCAGGCAAAAATGATCCGTGGGTGGTTGGGTGGGGATCGGGCCTTATTTTTAACAAAAATTCCCCGGCGCTAATCTGTTGTAGCAGATTAAATTAAGCCACAAAGGAGGTGAGGCCTATGCTAGAAAGATACGAGGAGTTCCAGTATCCCACCTCTAGCAGCATTTAAATCGGGCGGTAGGGCAATTAATGTTTAAGATCATTTATAAAAAAATTAGACAGATATACAACAAATAAAATATCTTCGTCCTACCGCTTGATTTTTTATACCTAGTCCCATGTGGTTTATAGGCGCCAATAAGACACAAAAAAGCCCCACTTTCGCAGGGCTAAGAGGCTCCATAGGGAACTTGTTGGATTGGCCTATTTTGAGTTGTATAGATAGGGCTTCAATCATTTATCATAATATTAGTATCTTTAGCAAATTCGGCGTTAAGTTCTTCATTTAAATTCTTGTATTCTTCCTCATCCCGGCCTTTCACAACACCTACACTTTGAAAACCTAAATAGTCTTGGATGGCAAGACATATATCCATTGCTGACGGGGGTATATCTAACTCATGTATGTTTTTTATGTATAACACTACATCAAGAGTCTTTTCGGGATCAACACTCATTATTATAGTAGCCCCATACTGAATCCAATCTAATCGAAGATATTCCGGATAGGTAGACACACACTCATCAGGCCATTTATCTTTAGGAACAAGGTCAATCAGTTTAGATACAATAGAGACTATGTTATCATCTAGCTTAAGTTCTGCCATCTTCTCCAGAAATGTCCCTTTGTGGTGAGGTGGTATTTCTCTTTCTTTTCTTGGCTCTATAACTTCGCCCACAGCATTAAGAAAGGATTCTAAGCTTGGGTGCCCCCATGCTAGTTCCTCTCCATCCTTTTCAATTTTGGCTTCAAGGTCATTTAGGTTCACTCTGAAATAATCTGAGTTGTTCACTGTGATAGTCCCCTCTATCATAGATATCGGTATACCGTTAAAGACTCTACCATACACAGGGCTGCAAACTTCTCCCTTATTCGTCATCTCTAACTGATGCCCTAAGGCTCGCTTAAGCTCTTTTGCTGAATTCGCAGACAGTATAAAGGTATAAAATCTTTGCTCCCCACAATTTTCTATAATCGTCTCAATTTCTTTTATGTCTTCTTTAATTTCATTCACTCGATTCTTATCCATTTAAATCCCCTTAAATAATTCTTTTTGGTTGCTCAGCGTTTTTATCTGACATGGCAAAAGGCCGGCATTACGCCGGCGCTAGTTCTTCCTCTTCTGAATTTTCAATATGATCCTCAAGTCTATATTGTTCAGATGTGTTAGTGACATACCCATCATCAGTTCTGAATAACCGAAATGTTTTATTGTCAGACTTCACATTCTTGTTCGCCCCACACTTGTGGATAGGCTTGCAGGATATTTGATCGTCGTGTACCCAGAAATCGAATTGAATAACTATCTTGTGTCGCATGTGCGGGTTTCTTTCTAGCTCCTCTTCAATTTCAGGGAGACGCTCGTCAATAGATTCGTCACACATTAGCCTCAACTTTTCTCTTAATTCCATGTTTCCTCCATTTAATTTTAACTGCTTGTAAAACTCTAAGCATTGCCTAGATTCGCAATTTTTACACACAGTTTCCAATGATTTATACATCTCTTTATTAGATTCGAAACGGAAGGTCCAGTACATAATGGTCATAAAACACGCTATGCCTAGAACATATAAATAAAATTTATGTATGCTCCTCATTCTATTTCAAAGGGCCTTGCCCATTTAATATTATAGGCACACCTGAACTTTTAGACGCTGTAGGCACCATAATAAACGTAGTGTTCGGGCTGTCAGACAGCTTCTTTAACATCTGAATTCCTTCGTGTTGCAAATAAGCTGGAGTCAAAGTGGAGTTAATAATACGCTGTGCTTTTGCCAAGCCCTTGGCCTCTTCAATCCTGGCCAAAGCAGCTTCTTTTTGCTTATCAACTTCATATTTCATAGCCTGCAATTCTTGCTCTTTTTTCTGCTTTTCTTCAATTGCAGCATTCACAGAGTCAGGTACCATTATTTTTCTAATTTGGATTGAATCTAATACAATGTATTTTTGCTTTAGAGCTGCACTAGCATATTCGGTTATTTCAATTGATATTAGGTCACGCTTTCTGTTTATATCAGTAAAAGCCTTATTTCCGATAATATCTCTAAAAGAATCTCTAGCTATTGGTACCAGAAAACCAGTTTCAAGCGTGGTGTAATCTTTAGCTACCTTGGAATAGACATTTTCTAGATTTTCTGGGTCTACCGCCCACATCAATTGAATGTCAAACGTTAATATCATGTCATCAATTGTACGACTTTCAATTGTCTGACTTAATGATCTCAACCGTATTGGCCATTCTATCTTAGATGCCCATGGCCTTTTTGTGTGTAAGCCTGGTTCTGTCTCTGTCGAATAAATTTTCCCAAACTCTGTCAATAACACGCCTTCGCCCTCATCAATACTGTAAATTGATCCAATCAATGTCCAAAATATCACAACGATCATACAACCAAGACTTATCATTGCCATTGGGTAAAAAGGCCCGTCTTCTAATATCTTTTTGTCACCTTTAGACTTTTTGTATACAAGATATGCTGCAAAAGCAAATCCCATATAAACTAAAGTCAAAATTGATAAAACTGTAATCGTAAACATAATATGCTCCTTAAAATTAAAAAATTATTACTTCAAATCCTTCTTCGCCTTTTCTGCATTTGCACCCAATGGCCGAAACAAACCCAACGTTCTTAATTGAATCATCTCGCAGTTTCCCTGTTTCAACCAAACAATCAAGTATCGTTGAAAGCTGGTTATCAAGGTCGCGTCTTTTATCGGAGTGTCTGATAATAATAATAACTGACTTTTGATGTTCTCTATTTGGTCTCTTATCCAAGGGTCTGTCATTGGGAAGAACTTTCCTGTTTTTGAATTTCGCATCATTCTTTTTGCGTTTTTCTTCGACGGGATGTTGAATTTCGTGTTTACTGAATAATGAATCATTCATCGGACCCTATCTCAAAAGCTATCCCGGCTCTCTTAATGTTTTCTTCCAATTCTTCGAACAGAAAATCAAACACAGTCTCTAATTCAGTATCTGCAAAATCTTGCATATATTGAATCGTAAACTGTGCACTTTTGCCATGCGTTTCGCAATACTCATAAGCCTCATAAAGCAGTTTCTTTGTTCCTTCTGTCATAAAGCTTCTCCATTGTGTATTATTTGGCCATTTTGAAATTCTGCATTAAATTGTGATTTACTTATCGATTTTTCTAATTCCCTAATCCTTGAATCTATCATTTGCTCTAATTCGAAACAACATTTTTTTATGAATTTTTCAATGTGCTCAAACTCTCTAGGCCAATGCTCGAGACAAAAATCAAATGCTTTCTGATCTAACATTTTTTGTTGCACAAATAAAACCTCTAAAACTCTTAAAATATATTTAAACAACAAATCATTCCTGCCGTACAAACCTATTGACCTATCTAGCCTTTTTATTTCTATCTCAAGCCATTTCAAGTTTCAACTACTGGATTATACTGCTCTTTTGTCAGTCCCCACAAAGACGCTACGGCCTCATGTGCATCGTTGATCTTACCAGAAACTCTATGAAAATAATGTTTACATGTTCCGTCATTCTCTTGAGTGTGATTAATTAGTTCAACAATCTTAGCTTTCGTGTAACCGAAATCAGAAAGCCATAGCTTTATTGATTGGCCATTTAAAAACTTCTCATCGACTAGTTTTGATTTAGTGTTTTTTAAATATTTCTCATAACCCATTATTTCGATCAAGCACCGGCGTTTTTCAACATTCTTTTCCGATTGTATTTGGTCTATTGTAATAGATTCTGGACTTTCTATAATTTCGGCGTCAAGTCTCACACCCCGCCATGCGTATAATTTATATCCATCCTCAAACTCGATTGCTGGTCCATCTTCACAATGCAACTTCTCGAATTGCATTGAAATCTTATTAGGCTTTTTGGAAATTATACAAACATTTTCATAGCATAAACACCATCCTAGATTTAGCATGCTTTTTGCGATAGATAAGTTCTTTGATTTATTGCCAATCTTTACTCTATCTAGATTTGAAATAAAATCGTAAAAGGACACATAATAAGAATAATATGACCCATACCAAAAATTCCCGAGTGGGTCCCCGAGTTGGTCCCAGAGTTGGTTCCTGAGTTGGTCCCCGAGTTGGTCCCCGAGTTGGTCCCTGAGTTGGCCGTCGACTTGGTCCCCGAGTTGGTCCCTGAGTTGGCCGTCGACTTGGTCCCCGAGTTGGTCCCTGAGTTGGTCGTCGACTTGGTCCCCGAGTTGGTCCCTGAGTTGGTCGTCGATTTGGTCCCAGAGTTGGTTCCCGAGTTGGGCCCAGAGTTGGTCCCCGAGTTGGTCCCCGAGTTGGTCCCAGAGTTGGTTCCAGAGCTGGTCCCCGAGTTGGTCCCTGAGTTGGTCCCAGAGTTGGTCCCCGAGTTGGTCCCAGAGTTGGTTCCCGAGTTGGGCCCAGAGTTGGTCCCCGAGTTGGTCCCAGAGTTGGCCGTTTTTATTGACAGATGAAGATAACAAGACATACGCAAGCAATGCAGAAAAAGGCGAATCTACATAAATTTTAACAGGCCTACCTTTGCCCATAAAATCATATAACTCATCTATAATAGAATACGCCTCACTCATTGTCATATTTTCAGTTGACAATCCTATCTCTCTGTATTTCTCCAAATAAATAGGTATAAGATCTTTTTCTTTTTTTGTTAACTTATTCCTCATCAGTCAATAACCCGCTGAAAAATTTCTTCGTCCTCTTCATTGACAACTATTTCATTCTGATTGCGAATTGGATAAAATTGATGCTGAAGATTAATTCCCTCATGGTCTTCGTGAACAAGGTTCGCATTTATTTTATCAATGACCCTCATCCAACCGACTACGAAAGGGTCCTTGCCGTCGGATTCATAATATTCAACCGATTTATCATCAAGAATCTCATGTTTATGACCTGTTATCTTTCCATAAGCCAGAATTGGTTTTTCTAATTTTTTTAAATCTTCTGGAATAGAATCAACTGGGATTAACAACACGTCACCTTGATGCCCCATTTGATTTTTCTTTAAAACTTTAGTTACTTTTTTCTTCATATACCTTCTCCTTGTAAATTATCTTCCCTCTGAACAAAAAATAGAAACGCCATCCCAATTACTCGCCAATGTGCATTCGTGTCCAAATTTATTCTTAAACATAAACACAATAGATCGACCTATCTTCATGCGAGTAAAATCTGATTTTTTATGCACATATAAATCATGATCAGCATCACAGCTTTTATTGACTTTACCATCTGAGCAATATGATAAAAATAAACATCCAATCAATAATGCGATAAATATTTTATTCATTCTAATTCTCCTCTATTTGTTTCATCCTGGATAATCCATATATTTTTTAGAAATACCACATAGTCTACAAGTAGCTCTACCTCTACCAAACCATCCACCCTTGTAAACGAAATCATGCCAGCCATGCCTACAGTCAATTGTGCTGCATCTTATGTTGTCATAATCATAATACTCCTCCCCTGTTACAGTATCAAATTTAGGGGTGGCGTTAGATATATCCTTTTCCTTTCCACAGACACCGCAAAATTTTCCTAATCCTGGCGGAGGAGGATTATTATGTATTTCAGGCTCAACTTGCTTCGTTAATTTGACCAAAACAGATCTTCCCTTCCTTGCATCATATTTCATTCAACCTCTCCTATCGATCCGGTCTCACCATCAAACTTAACCTCGCTCATGGTGACTTTGCCGAATCTGTTTTTTTTTACTCTAATCTTAACCGTATCAGACATTTCGCCAGTATCGTCGTCAATGTCTCTCTCTAAGATAACTTTCATGCCCGCGTTTTTCTCAAGCTCCCTAGACTCGTTTGTTCGACCTTTGTCGTCAACTTGCGATAGTTCAATAAAAACACTACCTGTCCGCTTGGATTTGGACTTGAGTATCCGAGATGTCGCCATTACTTGCTCTCTGATGGTTGACCGCATTATAGACTGCTCAGGTGAGACAAGTTGTACGTAATCGATAAAAACAAATTCAGGATTCTTCCCAATCTTGTCCGCGCAATGCTCGTATATCGCAACCATCTGACCGGCTGACAATTCATCTAGATCGATTATGTGGATATATTTTTGGTAATCTTTAACAAACTCTTGGATCTTTGGCCACTCGATCAACTCATCCCCTTTGCGGATTATTTCTAGTACCGATGTGAACGTTATACGCTCGTTTAAATATTTTTTCTTGTACACTTGATACAATTTGCACCACACTTGGACCTTGGTCATTTCCATCGAAAAAAATAAAGAGTGGTGCTTGTCAATAACAGCATTGATCATCATGTTAATCGCAAAAGTCGTCTTACCAATTCCAGGTTCGGCGCCAACAACAACAGGTAAGCCACGGTGGATATAAGTCTTAAATAATTTAAACTCTGGCGGAAAATAAAGCGGTGGTGGTGCGCCTTTGTAATCCCGTATCTGTTCAAGATCGGATTTATCAAGATCGTAGAACACTGATTTGTTGCAAGACTCGAGCATCGCCTGCAACGTGGCTACAAACTCAGTGTGGTTACTCTTGTCGTAAAGATCTGGAAGTTTAAGCATTCGATCGTAAAGCGATATGTTGTCGAACACGCTAATGTCTCGGATCGAATTATGGGCCTGCCTAATTTTTTTGCTGAGTTGCTCGCGCTCTGATGACCACTGCTTGACGCTTTTCTGCAAGCGCATTAAATCAATTTGCACGGTGAGCCCCCATGAGATCTTGTTCGAATTTCTCCGCCTCGCTCAAAGTCTCGGTTTTTTTAATTTTTTTTCGAAATCTAAATTGTGAAAAATTGTCTAAATTGTCATCACGCTTGTCTTTGTCGATCAAACGCTTTATGCCGATTTTGTGTTCAAGCTTAACGCCGTCTTGCTTTTTCAACCAGTCATTAATTTCTTTGTCGGCCAATCCATGTATTGCATATAAAAACTCTTTGACCGAAAAATCTTTCAAAACTTGTTTTATTTTTTTTTCTCGATCCGATGTTAATTTAATTTTTTTGTTAAAAATTTTATTGTAATAATTTACGACGAACAACTCCTTGGATTTTTTATTTGATTTAAAATTTAAATTCCCCCCAAACAAATTTAGTGGAGGTTCTGAAGGTGTTTGTCTTCCCTTGTTTATTTTCCTTGTTTGTCTTCCTATGTTAGTCTTCCTTATAGGAGTAACGGAATTCTTACATACTATGTCCTGCCTCCTTGACACGCTTGTAACGCTAGCTTTACTTACAATGTCTTGTTTTTCTGACTCGATCAAACTGTCTTTACTGTCGCATGTAAAGTCTTCTTGACTCTTAAAAAAGACATATCTATTCTGTTTTGCAAAAGTTTTTTTATTAAAATATGAATCGATTTTTATTATTTTTTTTGCACTGAGTTCAGAAAGTGACACATGAATTGTCTGCCTCGAAACACTCATAGCCTTGGCGAGAAGCTTTATTTTTGGGAAACAATAATCCTTCCCCCCTGCAAAAACTCTTAATACTGCATACAATAATTTTGATGTCTTGCTGATGTTTGAGTCAAATAAAGTACCGGAATCTATTTTCCCGTATCTTTTCTGTGAGATTATATCTTCTTCTGACACTATCTATCCTCCTACTAGACCCACCTGAACCCTAAAAGTCTAGGGGGTCCGAAGACCCCGTTAAAGGATTCGTAGTGAGTTGCCATTTGCGACATAAATCTCACCTTGTCAACCAATATCTTCAATATTACTTAAAATCCTGTCCCAACTGCCTTTCAAGTCTTTGATATTTTCGTTCTGATCTTCCATAGACTTCTCTAAAAATTCAATCAACTTTTCGTATCTCTCTATAATGTTTTTGTCTAACTCGCTCACTGCTTTAAGATGATTGACCATTACGTTCAACGTGCTTATCTCTAAATCTTTCTGCCTGATTACCTC
>JANQEB010000003.1 GCA_028278605.1 Candidatus Gastranaerophilales bacterium | reverse complement strand
TAGATAATATACAGGCATCTAATAATATTATTTTTCATTATACTTAGTACTTAATCCGGATTGTAAAATCGGTGATGTGGCTGATAAAATTCGATTAAGTAGGTAATAAAAAGTTTTTACTCATTTCGTCATTCTGAGCCGCCTCCCACCATAGGCGGGGCGGGCGAAGAATCTCATCGTTTTAGACCTTGAGATCCTTCGACACAGCTTGCAGGGCGAGCTGGCTCAGGATGATGTAAAGCAAAAAACAAATGTAAAAATTTTGGTAGTGTTGTAATAATAACTGATATCCCCCCGCACTACGACACGGGGCAGGCTCAGCCAAGCATGGCATGATATGGGGAGCTTATCAGTTAATATTACAACACTACCCCGGTAATTTCATTTCTGCAATATGCGTTTTTTCGCCTTTTAGGGCAAATAACTTTTACCACGGCCGCTTTTTCTATGGTAAGAATAAAGTATGAAAATTAAACAGACATTAGCCCGGCTTATATCAACTACCCGGGAAAAAATGGGATATTCTCAAAGCGGCCTTGCCTCCAGGGCAAATATCGCTCTGGAAATCATTGAAGGTATAGAATCCGGCAGTGAACTATTTTTACCTTCTACTACCAGGCAAAAACTTGCAATGGCTCTAAAATTAAACCCTAAAAAAATAAAATCCCTTGAAAAAGCAGCAGAAGACCATGTTAAAGACTTTGAAACCGCTGATAAGACAGAAGAATTAAAGATAAAAATCCTGGAAGGCAAACTGCAAGGTAATACTTGCCCGGCATGCGGAGCAGGGTTGCTTTGCAGGGTAGCGTTAATGTATGACCTTGAGGATAATCCGGTAAGACACCCTAAAGCCAGGTGTTCAAAATGTCCCTTTCAGCTTAAATAACCTCAATGACGAGTTAAAAATTTCTCAAAAATCCCCACCTCCCATGCCCTTAAGGAAGTCAAGGGCCTTCGGCCCTTAGAATGAGTTTGAGCCTGCAACACCTGCTCCTCGCAGCTGTTTCGGCTCTTCACTCCCGCTTCGCAATTTAACAATTCCATATAGATTTTTGA
>JANQEB010000304.1 GCA_028278605.1 Candidatus Gastranaerophilales bacterium | reverse complement strand
AACATTTGCCAAAACCCGCCCACAGCCACCCTAAAGGTGGAAAAGAGGCTCCGCCTCTTTTCGATTCTCTATAATTTTTTGGCAAATGTTGCTCAGTCATATCATGGCTTTTGGCTAATTCGCGACTGGAGTTAATTAACTCCTTTTTGTTGGAAATTTCCCCGGGGTGTTTGTAAAAAAGCCTTTCTGGACTAACTTTCTTATTGGTCTTATAATATGAAAGAGCCGATAAAAGGGGAATTTAAAAAGCATGTCAATTCAAAATGTAAAAAAAGAAAATGCCGGTGAAAAGAAGTTAAACATAGATGTAAACTGCGATCTTGGCCAGTCTTTTGGTGTTTATAAAAGCGAAATTGAACTTGAGCTTTTACCTTATGTAAGTTCAGTAAACATATCCTGCGGGCTCCATGCCGGAGACCCTTTGACAATACTAAACACAATAAAAACCGTAAAATGCAGGAATGTTTCTATAGGAGCACATGTCGGATATCCTGACCTTCAGGGGTTTGGCTATCGCAGCATGAAGCTTGATGAAGAGGAGATGAAAGCTCTTATAGTGTATCAAATAGGAGCCCTGAATTCTCTTGCAAAGATGTTTAACTACCAGGTAGAGTATGTAAGGCCTCATGGGGCTCTTTATAAACAGATTTCAGAAGAATATGAAGTTGCCTTGAACCTTGCAA
This sequence comes from Candidatus Gastranaerophilales bacterium, assembly GCA_028278605.1. Classification (GTDB taxonomy): domain Bacteria; phylum Cyanobacteriota; class Vampirovibrionia; order Gastranaerophilales; family UBA9971; genus JANQEB01. The sequence goes on along the minus strand of JANQEB010000304.1, from coordinate 4,168 downwards.
AAGCAATTGCTTCTTATGATTCCTGGCTTGTGCTTGTAGGGCCTCCCGGCGAAAATCTTTTAAAAGCCGGTGAGGAAGCAAACATCAGGGTTGCACAGGAAATACAGCTTGATAAAAAGTATAATGTTGACGGCACAATTGATTTTGAATCCGGGGATATGGTTGATCTTGATTATTCTGTCAGCCTTCTGGAATCGCTTATTAAGGATTCATCAGTAATCAATAACCAGCAGGGCAGGACAAAGGTAGATTTCAAAACAATTCACCTGAATATGAAAAGTATTGTATCCCTTGATATAGCAAAAAAGACAGGGGCATTGATTCCTTCTAAAATCCCTGTAGCAGGTACTTTCGTAGCAAGTAGCGGATGGCTGGAGTAAAGTTTAATAATCAATGGAAAAAAGAAAAGCAAACCTGGCAGTCCTGGTATCGGGAAGTGGAAGCAACCTTGCCGCACTTATTGATGCCGTTAACACAGGTATTATTACAGAGGGTATGATATCGCTTGTTGTTTCCAACAAAAAAGATGCATATGCCCTGCAAAGAGCTGAAAATGCAGGTATTCCGTGCTTATCCGCAAAAAGGTCAGATTTTGCTACGGACGAGGAATTTGATAAGCACCTTTTGAGCAGCCTCAAAGCCCACCGGATAGACCTGGTGCTGCTTGCCGGATACATGAGAATCCTGACAAAACCGCTACTGGAGGCTTACAATGAACGGATACTTAATATCCATCCCAGCCTCCTGCCGGAATTCGGCGGGATCGGCATGTACGGCATGAAAGTCCACGAGGAAGTTATCCGCACAGGAATAACGGTTAGCGGGTGCACGGTGCATATTGTGAATGAACACGTTGACCAGGGGCCTATACTTGCCCAGGCATCAGTTTCTGTTTTTCCGGATGATACCCCGGATAGCCTTGCGGCAAGGATTTTAAAAGAAGAACATAGGCTATATCCTGCAACTGTGGAGAAATTTCTTACAGGTTTCCGGATTTAATTAACCGGAGCGGCTAATTGCAGGCAGTTAAATAAATTATGCAGCTGCCTCTATAGTATAATTTTAAAAAAGGCTCAAGAGACTCAAAAAACTATGGAAAAACAGAAAAAAGCATCTTCCCTGGATGAAAGAATAAACCTGATAACAAGCCATATGTTCAAGCAGCACAAAGAACATACCCGGGCTACGGAAAACACAAAAAAAATGTTTGAAAAACTGCTGCATGACCTGGAGGAAGTTACTGATAAGCTTAAACATTGCTTTGAAAAGAGACAATTAAGCCTTTCTTCAGCGCTGTGTCTCATAGATGCGGACAGGTCAGTAGGGGTTATAAACGTCCTTTGGAACAGCCTGAGCTTTACCACAAGAGGAAATACCAGGCCCCAGGCTTTATACAGGACCGAAGAAGCGCCTTTGTTTACAGGCAGGATAATTGCACTTAACGGGAATTTTTACGACGCCTCGCTTGATATCCAGGACCAGGAATATCCTGATATCCTTGAGTGCGAAGTGGCTTCCCTGTATGTCCCAGCGGATAAGACCAGCCCTGCTGTAATGAAGATAAAGCATCTTGGCGACAGGGAAATACTCATTAACCAGACAGACGCGCCAAAGGAGTTTCTTATGAGGACAATAGAGGTCATCTGCGGGGGCGGGATTTACCATGAGGAATTTGACCCGGATGAAGAAGATTAGTTTTGTTACCGGAAATTTTTACCGGGAAAAGGAGATTACTTGATTAAAAAATTGTTTTTTATACCGGCTCTTTTTGTCCTTTGCTGGCTGTATGCAACGGGTTTTAATGATATAGATTATGATTTCTGGGCAAGAATCGCTGTTGGAAAAATGTTTTTCCAGACAGGACAGGTGCTTCCGTATGACATATTTTCTTACACCGTTACCAGGGAATGGATAGACCATGAATGGGGTTCCGGCGTGGTTTTTTACTTTTTTGGCGAGAACTTTGGCGACTTTGGCTTGATGATGCTGAAAATAACCTTGTTTTTTACTGTACTGTTCTTGATTACCAGGATCGTGAAACTTCAAAATACTGAACAGTCAGACCATAGAAATATTTTATTTTACCTGGCTGTTATATTAGCGGTATTTTTCGGGATTGGTCATACTATAAGGTGCCAGTTGTTTACTTTTATGCTGTTTACGCTGTGGATTTATGTTTTAGAACGGGTTAGAAACGGGGAAAACAGGCTTTTGTGGATTCTGCCGGTAACCATGCTTATCTGGGCGAACTTTCACGGCGGTTTTGTATCGGGAATCGGCCTGTTAATTATGTATGGGGCAGGTGAGTTTTTAAATAAAAAACCATGTTTAAAGTATTTTTATATTCTTATACCCGTTTCGCTGGTAACTTTGATAAACCCGTACGGGTTCAGGTACCTGCAATATATTTTTCACGCAATTACCATGAACCGGCAAGGTATTGCGGAATGGGCAATGACCGATTTATTTATGACCTGGAAAGAATGGTATTCATTAAAAATTATAATTATATTAACAATAATCAGCCTGGTCTTTTACTTTGTTAAAAACCGGCCCGGGTTTGCCCAGATTGATAAAGTAAAATTTATTGTCCTGGCAGTTACACTATACCTTGCGATAAGCCATATAAAACATCAGGCTTTCTTTGTAATATCAGCAGCTTGTTTTATATACCACGATTTTTACGCAATTTTTGAGTCCATAGCCCGATATATAAAGAAAAAAAGTGAAGTTGCCGCAAAAGCGCTTGGCGGACTTGACCTTGTGAAAAATGGGATCTTATACTCCCTGATACTGGGGTTGGGCACTTCTTTAATGATTTTTAACCCTATTCTTGTAACGATTCCTGTTAATAAATTCCCGCTTGGGTCCGTTGAATTTGTGCGGCAAAATGAACTTAAAGGAAACCTGCTCACGGTTTTTCACTGGGGAAGCTACGCTGCCTGGAAATTATACCCTAATTGCCTGATAGCGCTTGACGGAAGATATGAGGAAGTCTATCCTGACGCGACCTTTTTGGAGGTAGGAGCGCTTATTTCTTACTTTAATGCGCCGGATATTAATATTAAATGGGATGATGTTCTTGATAAATATCATACTGACATAATAATCCTGGGAATTAACACCGTGCAAAAAAGAAAGGCCTTTATGGCCATGAAACAAAAGAAGGATTGGGAAATAGTTTATAAAGACCTTATTAGCGCTGTCTTTGTCAGGAAAAAAGACTTAAAAGACCGGTATAAAATGCCCAAATTGCTCCCTGAAACAGTTTTTAGTGAAAAATATGAAACCAGGCTTGACTTTAATGGTAATTAATCCCAATGACGGGTTCAGAATTTTGCAAAAATCTATCAGGATTCGTAAAGGGCTTCGCCCTTTACATTCCACTAAGGGTGGGAGGGGATTTTTGCAAAATTCTAAAAATTATACTAAGCTATAACTCACTTTTAGCTAACCCGTCATTCGGGTTAATTAACTCCAATAAGGAATAAAAATGCGTAAACTAAAGCTTATAGCGCTCATAGCTATTATGTTTCTGTGCCAGGCAGGGACTTTTACCATAGATCCCACTAAAAACGCTGTCTGGCATAATGAACGCGGCCTGTTTTTTCTTGGATTAAGATACTATGCGGCAGCAATTAAGGAATTCCAGCTGGCAATCACGCTTAATCCTGATTCCGAGGTTTCTTCCACGTTTTATAACAACCTGGGCAGGTCATATTATGAAATCGGCGATTATAACAGCGCGGAAATCATTTATAAAAAAGCAATTGAACTTAAGCCCTACTATCTTGAATTCAGGGAAAACCTTATAAAAACCTATGAACAAAAAGGTACCCTGAATGAAATCGTTGAGTTTCATAACAATTTAATTATAGAAGACCCTGGTAACCTGCAATCATATCTTATGCTGGGGCTGATATATAAAAAATACCAAAATAACGATTATGCGCTTATATATTTGAACAAATTCGTGCAACTGGCCCCGGAATTCGGGATTACTAACCAGATAAAGCAGATTATAAGCGACTTAAAAGAACAAAATTAATTAAGGAACAAACAAAAAGTTTTGGTAGTGGTATTTTTTGACGTGGCGTCATTGCGAGGAGTGAAACGATACTTCGGCTTCGCTCAGCACAGGCTCCGCAATCCACTTGAGTCTACTTGG
>JANQEB010000232.1 GCA_028278605.1 Candidatus Gastranaerophilales bacterium | reverse complement strand
GCGGGCGAAGGATCTCAAGGTCTAAAACGGTGAGATTCTTCGCCCGCCCCGCCTATGGCGGGAGGCGGCTCAGAATGACGAAATGAGTAAAAATTTTTTATTACCTACTTAGACTCAAGTGGATTGCGGGGCCTGTGCTGAGCGAAGCCGAAGTATCGTTTCACTCCTCGCAATGAAAATGAATTACAAAAACGAAAATGAGTTCTCGCGAACACCTGCTTCGCATCAAAAACTAAATCGTTTTCGTTTTTTTACTCCTGCTTCGTAAATGACACCACGTCAAAAAATACCACTACCTTAAGTAGGTAATAAAAAATTTTTAATTTTTTATCTATTTGCATTTAAAAGTATGTATTTTGTGAAAAAATATAGCTAAAAAGTATTCAAAAAATAAATCAAAAATCCCGGAGCTTAAAAATGTTGAAAAACCAGTCAAAAATTCCAGATTCAATTAAAAACGCATTTGCCCCTGATGAATTTCGTGCTAACGGGCATAAATTAATAGATATACTGGCTGATTATATTCAACAAGCATCTTCCGGCAGCCTGGACTACGTACTTCCGCCGGTTTCACCCGATGAAATGCTTGAATTGTGGGACGATAAGCTGCCAGCAGAACCTGCAGGCAACTTTACAGAAATAATCAAAGGTGTGCTGGACCGGTCAAACCACTTATTACATCCCAGGTATGTTGGCCATCAGGCAACTTCGCCGTTGCCGCTGGCTGCTTTATGCTCATTGATAGGAGCTTTGCTTAATAACAGCAACGCAATTTATGAGATGGGACCCGTTACAACAATCCTGGAAAAAAAATTAATCGGGTGGATGTCCGGGTTAATCGGATATGGCAGCAATACAGATGGTTTTTTCACATCAGGCGGCACCCTGGGAAACTTAACAGCTTTGCTTGCGGCAAGACAGTCCGGGGCAGGATATGATATCTGGACAGAAGGCTGTAAAGAGTCGTCAAAACTGGCGGTAATGGTTTCTGAACAGTGTCATTACTCAATAAAAAGAGCTCTTCAGATAATGGGACTCGGTGAGGAAGCAGTGGTACCGGTTCCCTGCAATGAAACCTTTAACCTGGATACTGATAAACTTGAAGAAACATACCAAAAAGCGACAGCCAACGGCAAAAAGGTCATAGCAATAGCTGCAAATGCCTGCTCTACAGCCACCGGCAGTTATGATGACCTTGAAGCTATCGGGGCATTCTGCGAAAAATATGGCCTCTGGTTCCACGCGGACGGAGCACATGGGGCATCTGCACTGATTTCTGATAAATACAGGACTCTTTTAAAAGGCATTCATATGGCAGATTCTGTTGTATGGGATACACATAAAATGATGTTAATGCCTGCATTAAGCACAGCAGTAATCTTTAAGAATGCGGATAGTTCTTATGAGTCTTTTTCTCAGAAAGCTTCGTATCTTTTTGAGAAGGATGCCCGTGAAGAGTGGTATAACCTGGCTCATCGGACAATGGAATGCACAAAGTTAATGATGTCTTTTAACGCATATACATGTCTTTGTGTTTACGGCACAAAATTTTTTGGTGATTATATAGACAGGGTCTATGATTTGACAAAGGAATTTGCGCAAATTATATCTCAAAGTCCTGATTTTGAGCTGGCAGTAGAACCTGAATGCAACATAATCTGCTTCAGGTACTTAAAAGACCAGTGTATGGATATAAACGGGCTTCAGTTTAAAATCCGTAAAAAAATCCTGTCAGAAGGGTCTTTCTATATTGTACAAACGGTCCTCAAGGATAAAGCTTACCTGAGATGCACAATAATCAACCCTTTAACTACAATAGACGATTTAAAAGACCTTCTTGATAAGGTTAGAGAGGTTGGGCAATAGTAGAACCCTTAAATTGAAGTTATCATTCTAATTTTGTAAAACCTGATAAAAACCAAGTAGATATATTTAAAAAAGAAAGATATAATAAAAACAAATCATCTTTAATTAATGCTTGAAAGGGAAATAAATGGAATTTCGCAGGTGGTATGACCAGGACCCGACTTTGAGTGAGGCAATAGAGCTTCTCCAGATTTCTGCTGAGGATACAAAGGGCCAGGCAGCCGAGTTTATGCTTAAATTACAGGAAGTTGTCGCCTCTGATATAATTGAGAAAGTTTACCAGACAGTTAAAAAATATGAAGGCAAAGGCAGCAGGTGGTATGATAGCGATCCTTTAATGATCAGGGCTATTGAGCTTTTGAGAGTTGCGCCCCTTCATATCCAGAAAGCAGCCGCAAAAAAACTTCTTAAAGCTCTATCACAAGATGAGCTTAATGAGCTTCAAAAAGAATTTGACAAGCTTACTGAGGCTGAAATTGCTGAAGAAGAAAAACTAGAAGAAAAATAACAATAATTAACCCCAATCTCTAATTAGCCAGAAGCCAGGATATGACTGAGCAACATTTGCCAAAAAATTATAGAGAATCGAAAAGAGGCGGAGCCTCTTTTCCACCTATAGGGTGGCTGTGGGTGGGTTT
>JANQEB010000263.1 GCA_028278605.1 Candidatus Gastranaerophilales bacterium | reverse complement strand
AAACCCACCCACAGCCACCCTATAGGTGGAAAAGAGGCTCCGCCTCTTTTCGATTCTCTATAATTTTTTGGCAAATGTTGCTCAGTCATATCCTGGCTTTTGGCTAATTAGAGATTGGGGTTAAATAGCTGAAAGGCTTATTATAATTGAGTCAAAATTCCTTAAAACGCCCACCCAGCCCACCCTGAAGGAGGGCGGCGGCGAAGCCCCCGCCTTTTCTCTATAAGTTTTAAGGAATTTTGAAAAAATGTAATTAGCAATTCGAGTTAAAATAAATATAAGACAAAATTTTTAAGGAGTGGAATTAACTGTGAAAAAAGGACTATTTGTAACATTTGAGGGTACTGACGGTTCAGGAAAGTCAACCCAGCTTGAGCTTGCTGCAAAATATATTCAGGAAAAAGATGTTGAATTCATACAAACCCGTGATCCGGGAGGAACCCCGCTCGGCTGCAAAATCCGTGAAATCCTCCTAAACTACGACGGAGAAGTCGCTCCTTACTGTGAATTGTTTCTTTATCTTGCTGACAGAGCCCAACATATAGATGAAAAAATTCTACCTGCTCTCAATGAGGGAAAATTGGTACTCTGCGACAGGTACGTTGATTCCACAATGGCATATCAGGGTTATGCAAGGGGCTTAGGCGCTGACCGGATCTTGCAGCTGAACCGGATAGCGGCAAAGTCTTTAATGCCTGATTTAACTTTTGTTTTTGATGTGAATACAGAGGTTTCCAGGCAAAGGGTCGGGGATAAAAAAGACCGCCTGGAATCTGAAGCTGATGATTTTCACAAAAAAGTAAGAGAGGGTTATCTTGATTTGGCAGGGAAGTTTCCTGAGAGGATCGTTGTTATTGATGCTAACAGGGGGATTGAAGAGGTTCACCAGGATGTTGTGAAGGTTTTAGGCAGGTTTTTTAACTAACACGTCATTGGGGGTTAATTAATACAACAGCAGTATTAAACGTCAGAAATACTTTTTCCGTGAGTATCCAAACTACCTGTTGATAAAAGACCAGCTTCAGAACTTGCATTTTTAATAGCTTTTAAGAAATCAGGGTCTGGTTTTTTTCCGCCTGCCTGATAATTATTTTCGGAAAATATAGCTCTATTTCCGCCATTCTGCCTGAAACAGGCAAATAAATCTCTAATAAACTGTTCTTTGCTTGCGCCTTCTTTTAAACAATCTTCAGGGTAAATCAATTCAGGGTGGGCAATTCCCATAACCCCATGTCCCATACCGGCTATTGTACTTACGGCATGAGTAAATTCATTAAGCTCAGGCCTTATTGGATGCAAAGGAGAACCCGTCTCAAAGCAACCTCTTTCTATTTCACTAAGAACTTTAAGCACTTCAGGATCAAAGCTTTTGAACCTTGAGTCAAGTCCTGATTCAAGGTTTCTTTTATCTTCAGGAGGTTTTCCGGCGGTTAGAGTATCTTTAATGTATTTTTTTAACGAATTATAATAATGTCCCCAGTAAGAATGATTCCTATAATCAAGTTGTGCTACATTTTCTACGCCAAGGTTTTTTGCCATATCATCTCTTGGTTTCACAAAGTCCAGCTCGCTAACTCTAACCCCATGATTTTGCATAAATCTCACGAGCGGTTTGTTGTTTTCAACCATATGGGCAAACACAAGCCTTAATTGCAAGTAATCTTTCATATAACCTCTGGCATCACATATACTTGTACCGAGGCTAGGCGCTATTTTTTGGGCTTCCTCAAAATCATAGGTAAGCTTATTTTCGCCTAAAACTTTACTGAATTTTGCATTTGCATTTTGTATAACTCTTTTTTTGGTTTGCACACTTTCATCTATTTTAGCTCCTAATAATCCCTGCCAGGCTTCTTCATATGGATTTACGCAATATGCCAGCATATGGGTTTCATCAGGATTATTATCAGGGTCTTTCAGCTGCCCGGAATCCCTGAATAAGGTTGAATTTTCAATACCCAACACTACCCTTAAATTACGATATTTTTCAGGATTTTGAGCGATTATTTCAATTGCTTGTTTATCTCCGTTCACTGTGTCATGGTCTGTTATGGCAACAACAAAAGGAACACTTGCTCCGGTTCTTTCTGCTCTTTTATCAGCGTATTCTGCTGCCTGGTCAAGAACTTGCTGCACAGTCAGCTGTCCGTCAGAGTTTTTAGTATGTAAATGCAGGTTGGCTGCAAACTTATAGTTTTTTACATTTCTTTTATCACTTGATACTACTTTAAAGTTTGATCTAATAGTATTGCTGGTAGAAATATACCCAAGTTTTCCGGGACTATAATTTTCAGGTTTAAGGCTTTTTACTATGGAATTAAGCTCCTGTGCCCCTGTAACTGGCCGTAACTTCCAGCTGTCTTGCGGGTTTAACCCCATATTTGTCAGTATGGTTTTTCTATATTCAATATCTTTCGGGAATTCTTGCATTTGTCTTTCAAAAACCTGCTTGATTCCTATTGGAAAGGTTCTGGTAAACGTATCAGGAAAAAATTTTTGAAGAGGTTCTGGTTCTGGTCTTGGTTCAATAGCTAACTCACCATGAGATTTAAAACTAATAAAATTTTTAGTTAAAAACTTGCTTTTATCTGTATTACATAATAATTGAGCTTTATTTATCATTTTCTCCCTGTCCTATCAAAATTTTAATAAGCGGGCTAAATTCATCTGTTAATTTTGCGAAATATTCGGGAAATTCATCCGGTTCATTATCATCACAGCTTGCTTTTATTAAAGTCTTTACCATATTATACTGTGCTTCTATTGTCCAGGAATCAAATTCTTTTTCAAGTCTATCTCTTGCTGTAATTTTTTCTTTATTTTGAGTTAAGACTGTTTTTAACTGGGAAAGATTGGTTAAATCATAAAAAACAGAAGACCGGATTTCTCTATCCATATATTCAAAATGTGCGTTTTCTGTTTCATCAATTAAATGTTTGCCTTCTCGATAAGCCTCAATAAAGAATCCAAAATTCTTAACATCTGTTTTTGAAAGATGATCTAAATCATCCTGTTTCCCGGGGCCATGAGCAGGAAATTGTTCAGATAATTCTATAAAGAACGGGTTTGCTTCTATATAACCCTCAGGCCCTTTACGATATACTTTTTGAATTGCTTTGTATTTTGAATATTTTTCATCAGTTATAAAATTTTTAATTTTGCCTTCAACAACATCAAGAAATTTTTTTATTTGCTTTACCGTATAAGCTTGAGGAAAAGCATCATCATGATTATAACTTAAAATTCTTTGATCAGTATTATTCCATAATTTTCCTTTAAAAAGCTCGACTATTTCTCTATTTTTCTTATCATCATCAGTTCCCTTAATAATAATATACGCTTTATCCATATCACTGCCAGGCAATGCTTTTCTTCTGAATACAGAACAAGTATTATCATATCCGGCAGATAAAATATTAAAAAAGTCCGGATCAAAATTGTCAGGCCGTTCTTCCTTTAACTCAAATTCTGTTTTAGTAAGAGCAGCCCTGAATTCATTTTCAATATTTTTAGATACCGTTTCCAAATGAGGAAAACCAGTTAATTTTTTATAATATTCAACAAATCTCTTTTTATCTTCAGAAGAGCTCAGCCGGTCAAGAAATTTAAAATTTTCTGCCCTGATAGCCTTATGATCTCTTCTAATTTCTTCACTGATACGATCATCATGCATATCAGTATAGTTACCTAATTTTAACATTTCATATACCCTTATTGCGTCTTGTGCGTTATTAATTTCAACTGCACCAATAGATATGGGCATTCCAGTGAAATAAACCTGGTATAATTTTGCAGATTGAGGGTATACGAGTTTGTTTAATCCTTTTGCCAAATAAATATTAGTATTTCCAGATTTTGATTGCTTACAAGGTGTATCTACAGAGTGATTTCTGGAATTTAATTTACTATTAATTATAAGCATAATAATTTCCTGATTTTATAATTTTGATATTATTACAAAATAACTGAATTATAAAAATTGCGTTTATTTTTTTGTAAAAAGTTCTATATACCGATTTGGGTATAATAAAACCCGCTATCAAACCGGGCTTTAAGAGGCGGGGCGGTCAAAGACCGCCCCGCCTCTTGAAATATTAATCTTTAATCTTATACATAAAGTTCCTGTGCTGATTTAATGTTTTTCATCCCTTGAAAAACTTTCATTCCAGGATACTTTGCAGCACTGCCAAGTTCCTGCTCAATCCTGATAAGCTGGTTGTATTTTGCAATACGGTCAGACCTTGAGGCAGAACCTGTTTTGATTTGTCCTGCGTTTGTCGCAACAGCCAGGTCAGCAATTGTTGTATCTTCTGTTTCGCCTGACCTGTGGCTGATCACTGCTGTGTAACCCGCCTGGTGAGCCAGGTTAATTGCAGCGAGTGTTTCACTGAGGGTTCCGATCTGGTTAACCTTTACAAGTATGCTGTTTGCTACATTTTGCATAATCCCTTCAGCGAGTTTCTTTGTGTTTGTAACAAATAAATCATCACCAACAAGCTGCACCCTGTTCCCGATTTCTTTAGTTAAGATTTTCCAGCCGTCCCAGTCGTCTTCGCTCATACCGTCTTCGATTGAAACGATAGGATACTTATCAGATAAATCTTTCAGGAATTGGACCATCTGGTCCCGGCTTAAAGTTTTTCCTTCACCTTCGAGTACATAGTTACCGTCTTTATAGAATTCTGAGCTTGCAACGTCAAGCGCAAGCTTAATATCGTTAGTTGTATATCCTGCTTTTTCTATTGCAGTAAGGATAACTTCCAGTGCTTCTTCGTTAGAAGAAAGGTTAGGGGCGAACCCGCCTTCATCACCAACAGAAGTTGCAAGGCCTTTGCCTTTTAATACTGATTTAAGCGAGTGGAATGTCTCTGCGCCCATTCTAAGAGCATCCGCAAATGTGCAGGCGCTTACAGGAGCTATCATGAATTCCTGAATATCAACGTTATTGTCAGCGTGTGCCCCGCCGTTAAGAATGTTCATTAAAGGAACAGGAAGTGTAATGGCATTTACGCCGCCAATGTATCTGTATAAAGGCATTTCATATGTGCCGGCAGCAGCTTTGGCACATGCAAGGCTGACTCCAAGAATTGCATTTGCCCCAAGCTTGCTTTTATTTTCTGTCCCGTCAAGGTCGATCATAGCCCTGTCAATTTCATACTGGTTACTGGCGTCATGATCAACGAGTTCTTTTGCTATTGTTTCGTTTACATTTTCTACCGCCTGTAAAACACCTTTTCCGCAGTATCTTGATTTGTCTTCGTCTCTTAACTCAACAGCTTCGTACATTCCTGTGCTGGCTCCTGAGGGTACAGCAGCTCTGCCAACTACTCCGCTGGAAAGGGTAACATCCACTTCAACAGTTGGATTTCCTCTTGAATCAAGGATTTGTCTTGCCTGAATGTGCTCAATAAAGGTTGTCATAGTTTCCTCCAAATTTTATTTCTCTTATTCCGTTTTTTTATTTATTTCTTGAACTACTTTATATAAGTCTTTTGCTTCCTGGACAGACACATTACCTGTCGGAACCTTCACGACCCTTGCTATCACTGTTTTATTGTAGTAGTCAAGCCTTAGTTCGTCTCCTTCTTTGACTGTACTGGAAGGTTTTGCTGCTTTAGCGTTTATGAAAATCCTTCCCTGCGAAATAACTTCGTTAGCTACAGTCCGTCTTTTGATTAGTCTTGAAACTTTTAAGTATTTATCAAGTCGCATTTTTCCGGATTCAAACTTTAATAGAACTCAATTTACAACAAAAAAAAAGTAATTACAATAAAACCCTGACAGTTGTTTCAGATATAAAAAGGGGGGTTACTTTTTTGCTAAATTTTCCTTAAAACAAACCATTTTAAATCAACTTTTCGTTTTCTGGTGCAGAATTCAGACAAATCATTCAACAAAATCCACAACTTACCTATTCCTGACTCCTTTATTGGCCATTTAGCTCCCTCTCCTCCCCAGGTTTTGGTATCTATATAATAAGGCCTGCTTGGGCCTTTTTCATCATAATCAGATACTTCCAGCACTTCAAATCCTTCAGTTTTGGCTAATTCAGCTATGTGCTTCAGGTCAAAAAAGCTGTATCCTCTTGGTGCATCCAGCGCAGAAGATGATTTTGCGTTACCCTTGTTAATAAGAGCGTCAAAGATTAAAATACCGCCCTGTTTAACAGATCTGGCCAGGTTTGTCATCGCTGATTCTAATTCTTGTACTGTAAAATGCTGTGTAAGGTGAGACATAAGTATTCCATCACTCTTAACGCTTAATGGCCCATTTAATATATTATCGGCCCGCGTTGTTAAATTCTTTGCCAGGCCATCACGTGATCTTCTCATATCCATAATCTTTCTGGCTGAAGAGGATAAGTCGTAGGCAAAAACATTGTATCCCTTTTTTGCCAGTGGAATGCTATTTCTGCCGTCACCAGCTCCAATATCAGCTATAGTTACGCCATCAGGTTCGGGGAAAAACCGGCGTAAAATGTCAATGACTTTGCGGTCAGGACCAACGCCATTATAATATGGGATAAGCTTATAATGAGTATCATAGACAGCAGCAACATCTACCCCTTTAAAACTAAGGCTGCTGTCAGATGTATTGCAGCGCTTAATATGATTTACTTTTCTATTATGGACATGGTTACTACGTGAAATCGAAACTACTGACATGGTTTTTGCCTATGTTGATCACTCAAAAGCATAAACATTACTGAAAACTAAAAATTACAGGGATTCAAGCTATAATTTACGAAACGTAACATGCAAAGAGGTAGTACTTATTCACTATCATTGCGCCTCCTCCTTGTAACTTAATGTTTCATAATACCTATTTGGTATAAGGTCTGAAAAATTTATATGTATCTGATAAAGGCGGCAATTTGGTTTTCATTTCCCTCTGTAAATCCGAGTATAGTTGATAAACATCGCTATAATGCTCAGGTGCAGGCGGGTAAACTCCTACGCTCCGGATATTCTCTATAAAATCGCTGGATACAGGCAATTTCCTGTGTTCATCCATCAATAAATACAGCAATATCTCCTTACTGTAAGTGATAGTTTCTTTTTCAGTCAGTGCTTTACCTGTTAATAACCTGGATGCAACATTAAATCCTATCATAGAAGCTGTTATTTCCTCCAGGATAGAATTTTTTTCGGTTTCGTTTATAGAAGCCCTTACTGCATGGCAAAGTTCATGCACCATAGTTCCAATAGAAAGCATTTTTTCCTTATAAGATAAGTTTTTGTCATTAATTGGCTTGATGCTGCTTTCGCTCAGGCAGATGCTTATTTCCCTGTGTCCTTTTAAAATATGTCTTATACTGCCCGAACCATGCCTTCCCCTCAACACATATCCTGAAACATATTCCTGGACATGGCTTGTTCTACCTTTTTTGATAATTTTTATGGGCAATTTGTGTTCCAGCGTCTTGCTCAGTAAAATTCTGCCTTCCCGGTCATTCCAGACTATATCCAGCAGGTCATGAATGTTTTTATAAAGAACGGGATCTTTTTTTTGCTTGAATTTAACTAATTTATGCAGTTTTTCAGGGGCTTTTTCAGTTATTTCAACCTTTCCTGCGATTTTATTATTATTAAATATAATCCCGGGCTTTTTTAGAGAGAGTTTATCAAGCTTTAGCAAGGCCCTGTATGCTTCAGGGAAATCCTTTCTTATGACCAGGGCTTTTTGCAGGGAATCTTTGGCTTTTGCGTAATCCTGACCCTTCATATATATTTGCCCCAGGTTGTAATATATTTCTTCCCGGTAAGGGTCATACTCAACAAATTTCTCAAAATATGTTTTTGCTCCTGTATAATCCTTATTTTTAACTGAAATATCACCTAAAAGGCTATATGCTATTGCAGAATCAGGATTTAGCTTCATTGCTTTTTTTAAATATTGTTTAGAGCCTTCGTTTTCGTCTTTTTCATAAAGCAAAAAGCCTAAATACAGATAAGGTTCAGCAAAATCAGGCTTATAGCTTACCGCTTTTATAAAATTCGGCTCAGCTTTTTCATACTCCTTGATACAAAAATCAATCATAGCCATTTTGTAGTATGTGATAGCCAGTCCGTTTTTTGCAGAAGGATTATCAGGATTTGAGTCCAGTTCGGATTCAAAGTGCCTAATCGCACTCTGATAGCCCTGTTTTCCGTAATGTAAATATCCGAGCAAAAGCTCATAATTTTGTTTTGCTGGTTTTTCCCGCTGGAGTTTTTCTATAGCCTTAATAGCTTTTTTGTAGAGAGAATTAACTCCCCGGGCGTTTATTAAATTAATTAAATCATTAGTAAAATCCCTTTTGACGCTGATAACTTTTTCAAAACACTCTATGGACTCGTCCACCTTGCCCTGGGCTGCGTATATCAGACCTAAACCTATGATATATCCAGCCTTTGATTCATATAGAATCGCATTTGAATATAAATCCTGAGCTTTGGCGTAATCGCCTTTCTTGAAATATCTTGATCCAAATGAGGCTATAAAGTCAGGATTTTCAGCTTTTAGCGCAATTAACTTCTGGTAATAATTGTCAGCCAGGTTTATCCAGTTTTCTGTCACATTACAGCTTGCAAGTGCAATTAGTGCCAGCTCATTTAACTCGTCTGTTTTGCTTAATTTTTTTGCCTTTTTAAAGTTGGACTTGGCAAAGGAAGTACGGTTCTGCGCAAGGTTTGTTCTTGCCAGAAGAACATACAGGTAAGGGTCTTCAGGGCTCAGGTTTATTGCTCTTTTATATGCGGCTATAGAATACAAGTACTGGTCAAAAATGTAGTAATAATTTCCCAGGCCTTTATAGGCTTTTGAATTTTTATCATCCAGTTTTATGGCTTTGTTGTAATTTATTTTCGCAAGAACAAACTGTCCTCTGGCAAACTGGCTATTTGCAAGGTTTAAGTAGTCTTCTGATGTCAGTTTTTCCGCAAAAACAGTAGTGCCGGTCAGCAAAAAGATAAATACAGCTATAATAAACATTTTAAAAGTTTTATTATTCATTGTTTTCAGGCCTTTTTAATAAATATAAAACAAACAATGATATGTAAAAACTACTTCACCGCTTCTTCAGAAGCCATAAGCTGCTTTACATAATTAGGAACAGCAAAAACCGCGCTGTAAATTTCCCTGTTAAAATATTTAGTACTCTTTTCCAGTTTAGCAGCCAGGTTATCATCACAAATCCCCGGCTGACCCCCTCCGGAGCAGAATGTCCAGCTCCAATATGAACCCGGATAAGTCGGTACCGGTGCAAAATAAGGTTTCACTACTGAAAACACCTTATTAAGAAGTGAGTTTATAAGCTTAAATTCCTTTTGGCAGGCAATGGGGGATTCTGTCTGGGCTGCCATAACCCCGTTTTCCATCAGGGAATCCCTGGCATTGGTGTAAAATTCTTCTGTAAACAGTCCCACTCCAGGCCCTAAAGGGTCAGTTGAGTCGATTAGTACAACATCAAAACAGTTTTTCTTATCTTTTATGTATTTAACAGCGTCCTCAAGGTGGATCTTGACCTTTGGATCATCCAAACAGCAGGCAATAGACGGCAAGTATTGCTTGCTTACATCGATTACAGCCCCGTCAATCTCACAAAGCACGATTTCTTTGACTGAAGGGTGCCTGAGGACTTCCCTGACGGTTCCGCCGTCGCCACCGCCAATGATCAAAACTTTTTCCGGATTTGGATGTGCCAGCAGCGGAATATGGGAAATCATTTCATGATAGAAAAACTCGTCCTTCTCTGTAGTCATCACAAGCCCGTCAAGAAGGAGGGTTTTACCGTATGCTTCTGTATCTATAACATCTATCTTCTGGAATTCTGACTGTCCGCTGTAGAGAATCCCTTTTACCTTAAGGCTTATGCCCTGTTTATCCTCGTGTTTTTCAGTAAACCAGACATCCAGTACCAACTCATTTCCCCTCAGTCAATATGCGTTTTAATCTGGAATGGGGAAACCATTACCTGATCATCCTTACCGTTGAGCATTCCGCGTCTGAGCTCTGTATAGATTGCAGAACCGGCGCTGAATTTTTCTTTTAAATACTCGTAAGCAACCATAGGATCACATGTATCACCGCAGGTAAACAGGTCAACTGCCGCATAACCGAATTCCGGCCAGGTATGTATTGCCAGGTGGGATTCTGAAATAATCACAACTCCGCTTACCCCATAAGGACTAAACATGTGAAACTTTTTTTCCACAACAGTAGCCCCACATTCGGTTGCCGCATCTGCCATTATCTTTTCTATCAGTTCCAGGTTGTTCAGGACGTTTGAATTACATTCATAAAACTCTGCAAGTATGTGCCGTCCTAGACTGGATATTGTAGTAGCTTTTGTCTTCTGTTCTGTTTCTAGTTTCAATTGGCTTTTCTCTTTCTATACTTACCACATACCCACGTAATTTCATTAGAAATAAAAATTACCATAGAAAATTTTTATAATCAAGATGATTTTAATTTATTTTTTAATGCGGATTTAAACAGATAGAGAAGTTTTTCGTGGAAAAGCTAAATACTTTAAGTAACGCCGGCACTGTGTCAACCTGCTGTAACCGAGCATAATTCCAAGTATAAAATCCTGCTCGGGTGTTAATTCATAAAGGTTTATTTTGTTAAAAGACTTAATTACTTCAATGCACTCCTTGCTTCCAAGATAAATATTTATCTTTCCCTCTTCTATATCGTGGATAAGATAAGAAATTTTTTCCTTATTAAGCCTCTTTTCAACTTTTTGCCTGTTTTCCTGCTTAAGAGTACATAAACACAGATTCCTCAACCCTTTTTGATATTCATAAATATTATGATAAAAAACTTCCATGACCTCTTCCCTTAATGATCACCGTGTTAAATATATTTACCTACCAATATTGTAACATTTTATTAACTTTAAATTTTTTCCTTGTCTCCCAAAACTGTGTTGATAACCTTTAAACTGTCATTGCGAGGGCTCAATGACAATTTGTGAGCCCGTGGCAATCTGTGGAACCCCGTA
>JANQEB010000228.1 GCA_028278605.1 Candidatus Gastranaerophilales bacterium | reverse complement strand
TTATACGGGGTTCCACAGATTGCCACGGGCTCACAAATTGTCATTGAGCCCTCGCAATGACAGTTTAAAGGTTATCAACACAGTTTTGGGAGACAAGGCGAAAATTGATGTTGTAGAATATATGTTATAAGTATTGGTTTTAGATTTTATAAAAAAAATGAGGGAAAAGATAATGGGTAAAAAATCACAAATTGCATTAATTGTTTTAATCAGCCTGATTGGCCTTATATATGGCGCATTTTTGTTTATAGTCCCGTCTGTCGTAGACCTCAATAAATTCAGGCCGGAAATTCAAAAGGCAGCCAGAGAAGCGGCAGGACTGGAATTTGACGCCGGCAGCCTGGAGCTTAACACATATTATGACTTAAGTGCCGGTGTTACCGCGGAAAAAGTTTCAGTAGGCACTTCTAAAGATAAACCGCTTTTAAACCTCGGCAGTGCTAAAGTCAGGATTAACCTGTTACCGCTGGTCTTACAGCAAATTGATGTGGCTGAGCTTAAGCTGGATAAGCCTGAGGTCTTTCTTACCAGGTTAAAAAACGGTAAATATGATGTTGAAGCATTAATAGAAAAAACGGAAAAAACCGCGCCTGCCCAACCGGAAAAACAGGTTGCCCGGTCCGGGCAAAAAACTTCTGCCCAAGCGGAATCCCCTGTATTTAAACCTGTGTTCAAAGGAATTGACGTGGTTATAACCAATTACAGCGTAAAATTAGCTGATAATTCCGCTTCAAAGACAAGAAATTTCACGCTAAAAGGCGATGAACTTACAATTGCAAACTTTAACCCGGAAAAACATGCCGAAGTAATAGCTAAAGGCGCATTTTTATTTGAAAATGACCCGATAATTAATTATGACTTGGCTGTTAAAACAGAGCTTCCTTTGATAGGAGGTGAAAAAACCGATAATAAGATATCAAAAGCGCCGGCTGAAAAACTTGTTGCCGCGCAAACCGCAAAACAACCCGCACAGCCGGTTGACCCTATTGAAGGGCTTTTAAAATACGATTTTCGCGGTGATTTTGCAGCGGACTTAAAGTTAAAAAATAACGGTAAAATCCCGGAAATTGACGGGACCATGAGTTTTGACAGGTTATCATTCAAGGTTGACGGGAAAAAATTGCCTGACAGCCACGGAAAATTCAATTTTGCCGGTAAGAAAATCGACATCAACTCAAAATTATTCATAACACCGGAGGCTTTTATTGGCATCGCAGGAAAAGTCAAAAACATAGCAAAACAGGACTTTGATATTAACGTAAAAACAACTGATATCCTGCTTGCTGATGTAAAAAAATTCGCATATACCTTTGCTGACGTTTTCAGTGCCGATGTTTCAGCCCTGAACGATATTACACTCGGCGGAAAGGTAAAAGCGGATTTTAACCTTAAAAAGAATGATTATAACGGTTTTCTTAATATTATAAACACAAGAATTGCCCATAAACAGGTATCTTCCCCGCTTAAAAACTTCAACAGCACCCTGAAATTCGATAAAAACAGGATTGTAATTGAGAAAACAGGGGGTTCAATAGGTGATATTAAGTTCAATGTTGCAGGTAACGTGAGTTCTGAGCTGAAAACCGACGTAAAACTTGATGTTCCTGCTGTTAACCTGAATACTGTAATTGCAATAATTAATAACAGCCCGATGTTTGCTGAGATAAAACCACAGATTAAGGACTTAAAAAATGTTTCCGGCAGTTTAAAGGCCGAAGCAACACTTAAGGGAAGGCTTGACAGAAAGATTAACCCGGAAGCTGTCCTCTCGTTTAACAGGGCCTATGTTTATCATGCTCCAAGCCGCCTTCCTGTCTCTATAACCCGGGGAAGCATCAATGCAGACACAGAAAAAGCAATTATAAATGACATAAAACTTCTGGTTTCAAACAGCCCGATAACCGTAACCGGTGAAATCAGGGACTTAACAGATGATATAGACATTGATATTATTGCCAGGGGCAATGTTTCCGCGGCTGATATCAAAAAACACCTCCCGCCGGAAGCCCATCAGGCTGTCAAACCTGAAGGCCTGCCGCTAAGGGCAAAAATTACCGGCACAGTTGAGGATATTGATGTTACTGCCCGGACAAACCTCGATAACCTGGCAGCCATAGTAAGGATTGACCAGCCGGCAGGGACATCCAACATAGTAAACATCGGCGCAAGGATAAAACCGGCCTCGGTTCATATCAATAATACCGGACTTTATGCCGTTTCAAATTCAGCCAGGGACAAATCCGGCTTTTATAAACTCGATTCAGCATCAGGACTAATCACTGTAAAAGGGGATATTGCCGGGGTAAATACTCCTGAGCCTTACTTACAGGACATTAAAGTCAACATTTCAGGACTGAATGCATCCATGACTGAACCGAAAGGAAAGGTTCAAATAAGCGGAAACCTGCTTGTAAAAGGCAAGGTTTCTGCCCCGAAAGCTTACGGAAACCTGGCCATAAGAAACGTAGACATTCCTTCTGTGTTTCTTAAGACAGACAGGATCGATATAGCGTTAAAAGACAAGGACATCACAGTCAGCACAGGTATTTTAAACATCCTTGACTCAAGGATAGCAGTTGAAGCCGCGCTAAAAAATAAGCTAGTCCCCCCATATGAAGTCAATTCAGTAAAACTGACATCTGATTTTATTAACCTGGACAGCCTGAGCCAGGCATTTGCACGGGTCCCGCAGCCAGCACAGGCAAAAAGACCACCTGCCTCTCACGCCGCAGCAGGTCATAGCACAGCAGGGACAAGCCCTCAACAGCCGCGGGATATTCCTGTAATTATTCATAACGGCATGTTTTCAGCGAAAAACCTTGTTGTAAGTAAGTTACTCAATCAGAATATGTCATTTAACTTCACCATAAAACCGCTTAACCTGTTGAGTATAAGAAATTTCATAACACAGACCGGAGGCGGGACAGCCAGGGGTATAATTGACATGAACCTCAGAACAACCAAGTTAAACCTGGACTGCACAGCTAACGGTGTTGAAATTAATGCTCTTGCTTCCACACTTGCCCAAACTCCTGATGAAATTTTCGGAAGCATGGACGGCAGGGTAAAGCTTTCTACAATTGGCAATACCCCTGAGGCAATGACAAATAACGCGGTCGGAAGGGCAAGCTTCGTGGTGAAAAATGGCCATATGCCAAGGCTTGCTAACCTTGAGCATCTATTAAGCGCAAATAACCTCTCAATTAAAGGGATAACCGGATCACTGCTTAATAACACCCTTCAGTTTGACGAGGCAGAAAAAACCAACCAGTTTGATGAACTCAAAGGGCTGGTTATGATTAACAGAGGGGTTCTTGATATCCAGGAAATCAAGATGCGGGGCAAGTACCTGAGCTCATTTATTAACGGCACCCTGCAAATGAGCAATAACTACGCTGACCTGACAGTACTCAGCAAACTTTCCGGGCAGGTAGTCAAGAACCTCGGCCCTATAAAAGAACTTTCTGTTGATAGCCTTATAAGAAAAATACCCGGCCAGTGGGGACAGTTACTGGCGAATCAGAGGCTGGTCAGCCAGTATCCGGACAGGGACAAGATCCCTGCACTGAACAACGACACGCTGCCGGATGACAGGGATTTTGCCGTAAAAATCAACGGCGCGCTGGGCCGGCCGGATTCTGTAAGGATGTTTGAGTGGCTGCCGGCATTAACTGAATAACCTGAAGAAAGGAGGTTTCCCTTGAAAACTCATACGGAATACCTGTGGTTCAACACACAAAACCTCAGGGAATACATAAATATAACCGGGAAGATTTCTGAAATCCTTGCTAAAAGCGGGATTAAAGAAGGTATGGCGCTGGTATCAGCAATGCATATAACTGCCGGGGTGTATGTTAACGATGCGGAAAGCGGGCTGATTCAAGACATAGACGAATGGCTGGAAAATATCGCCCCTTTTAACATAAATTACAGACACCACAGGACAGGAGAAACAAACGGGGATGCTCATTTAAAAAGCCTGCTGGTCGGGCATGAAGTTATAGTACCTGTAACCAGGGGTGCACTGGACCTTGGCCCCTGGCAGCAAGTCTATTACGCTGAATTTGACGGGCAGCGCAAAAAACGGCTCATCATAAAAATTATGGGAGAGTAAAAAACTTCCTTACAGGAGGTTTAAAACTATTAAATAAAACTTATCTGGTCCTCGCCAGGATTTGATTCAGAATCCTGACCATTCTCTCTTTGGTGTACAATTTTCATTCCCAGGTTAAGCATTGAGTCCTGGCTGTACTCAATTTTTTCTGCGATAATTTCTGCTATACCTCTAAAATTCCTGATGATTTCATCTGTGTCTTGGATAATTTGCTTTAACTGGTCGTCTTTATTAACAGGGTTATTTAAATATTCCATAATACTAACTCCTTATTGCCATCTGACTACTTATCCGCAAAAAAAATTAGATTGATTTTAATTGTTTGTAATAGTAGTAAATAAGAAGCTTGTTAATATATTCCTTGTTATTTCTGTCATGACGGTCTTTATTCATTTTTAAAAAATCTTTTTCTATAATTTTTGCCATTTATAAATTCCTTTCCTGCTCTTTGTATTTTTATTATCTACTTTTTTTCGATGATAGGCATCTTTCTGAAGTTCTAAATCCATAGGTTTAAATGTGTATAAAATTTTTGGTAGTGGCTAAAAGTTTAATGAAAAAAAGTTAAAACCTGAAATAATAACTGTAAATCATACAGGAGGAACAGTTATGAAAGAAAAAATTGGAAGATGTACAAG
>JANQEB010000210.1 GCA_028278605.1 Candidatus Gastranaerophilales bacterium | reverse complement strand
GCGCAAGTATTTCTAAGTCTCGTTAAAACAAAGAAGGGAAGGACAATCTCAAATGAAGTCTTATAGACTGGTGGGAGGTAAGTCTCAACCCTTCTTTTTTATTACATCATGAATAAAATTACTAAACAGGTGGGAGTGCGCGGCAGCTAACGCAGTAGCTCATTCATGGTGGGGATTTTTGAAAAATTTTTAAAATTATACTAAGCTATAATTCACTTTTAGCTAAACCGGCATTCGAGTTAATTATCTGGTTATTGTTAAACATATTTTCCGGGTAGGCTATTAGTTTGTACAAAATACTTGCCCTGCCGGGAATCCCTTTTTTCTAATTCCCTGTCAATCATATTTAGCACTTTAAACTTCTCACCAAGCCAGTCAGGGGCGACAAGAATTTTTTTAAGCCCGTTTCCCGCTATTCTGTGGATTGTTGTAGCAGGAGGGAGCAGTTCAAGAAAATCACATACGGTTTCTACGTATTCTTCCGGACTCAGCAGGCTTATTTCATCATTTTTATACCGGTTTTCAAGTTCAGTGTCTTTTAAAACACACAGAAGATGCAGCTTTACCCCGTCAATTCCCATATCAGCAAGGGTTTTTGCGGTATGCAGCACTTCCTTGCCGGTTTCACCGGGAAGCCCTATTATAACGTGCGCGCAAATTTTTACTCCTCTTTCCTGTGTCAGTTTGACTGCTTTTTCAAACTCCTCAAAGCCATGTCCCCTGTTTATAAGGTTTAAAGTCTTGTTATGCACTGATTGCAGGCCATACTCAATCCATACAAGATAATCTTTCCTATAAGAAGCTATAAGATCAAGTTTTTGCTCATCAACGCAGTCCGGTCTTGTTCCTATAGAGATCCCAACCACATCAGGATGCGATAAGCTTCTGTCATAAAGCTCTTTTAGCTTTTCAACAGGGCCGTAAGTGTTAGAAAACGCCTGGAAATACGAAAGAAATTTCTGCGCTTTAAACCTGTTTTTTAGCCGCAAAATGCTTGCCTCAATCTGTTTTTCCACGGGTAAAAGACTGGAGTGAGCCCGGGAAAAGGATCCGCCTGTATCGCAGAAAATGCATCCCTTTTTTGACAATTTTCCGTCCCGGTTAGGACAGCTAAAACCGGCATCAATGGTTATTTTGTAAACTTTGCAGTTAAAAATATCCTGCAGGTGCTGACTGAATTGATTATATCTTTTTTTATTTCCGCTAATTTTTTTCGTCCTTTGGCGGCGGATACATGTAATGCTCACCGCATCCATGGCAGATAACTTCCTGGGTTTTACCGTCTTCAACAGGTACAACTTCAAAAAGTGTCTTACATGATGAGTTTACGCATCTTATTGCCCAGACAGGCCTGATAATTCTTGCCATATTGTTTTCCTTTTTTGTATGATATATTCCTATTTCAACTATACTTTCTGAATTGACAGGTTTTTCCTGATTTCTTCCCCTATTTTTGTAGCTTGTGCTTCAAGCTCTGCGAAGGTTCCGTTGTTTTCGATCACATAGTCCCAGTTTTTGTAGTTATCGAGGTCTACTTCCGTGTAATCGTCTTCTTTTACGAGTCTTCCTCTTTTTGCTCTTTCTTCCCTTGATGATTCTACCCTGATTTTTACGGCTCCCATCTCATCAAAAGTTTTAATTTCGTGTTGAAGCCTGACATCTGAGATTATCAGGTCATCTTCATAGCTAAGAACTTTTTTGATCCAGCAGTCAGGGTCTTTTGACCTTTTTTCAGTACTGAAGCTAATTAACTCAGCTCTATAAAGAGGTTTATTTCTCTCAATTTCATTAAAAGTTAGGTTTTTTTTCTGGCTGAATTCGATTTTTATCGCATCAGCAAGGGGAGCAAGTTTAAAATCCTTTAAAATTTGCTTTATGACATTGGCAACACTATCTTTTCCGGAAAACTGCTTTCCGGATATAACTACGATTTTTTTGTCTTTTTTAGTCATATTTGCCACCTTTCATATAAGTTATTTTCAATTTTACTTGCATCTAAAATTTTTCCTACCACAAAATTAATACTATCATCAATTGTTTCTATTTTTCCATAAAAACCGGGAATTGGGGGAACAATATTTACTCCCAGCTTTGATAATTTTAACATATTTTCAAGATGAATAGAATTCAGTGGAGTTTCCCGCGGAACCAGTGTTAATGGTCTTTTTTCCTTTAAACATACGTCAGCTGCTCTTGTGATAAGATTTTGCGCCAGTCCTGAGGCAATAGAAGCAATAGAACCCATACTGCAAGGCACAATTATCATTCCTTCTGTTTTGTATGAACCGCTTGAGGGGTTTGCCCAGATTTCGTTATCCAGCCATACTTTCAGGTTTTCTTTTTTATTTTCAATTTTAAGAAATTTTAAAATATTTTCATGAATTTTTTCCCTTTCATGAGAGAGTGCAAGTCCCAATTCATGTTGAGCAATATAATAAGCTTTAGAGGAGATAACCAGCTCTGCCCGAAAGTCGTTTTTTAATAAAAACTCAAGGGTTTTAACGCCGAATATTATTCCGCTTGCTGCTGTTATTGCCAGGATAACGGGGTTGTCTTTATTCACGTTTTTACCTATTTGTTATTGTTTTCATCTTTTTTAAGTAAGCGAAATTCCATTGGGAAGAAGTTCTGGAACCTGAACTTGCTCTTTTCTTTAACTTCCTCGTCGGTTTTTTCTTTTACGGATTCTGAAATTCCGTAGAGAAACTCAAGTTCTGACCTTAGCTCGTCAAGGCCGTTTATCTGAGTAAGTTTTCCGCCCTGGGCAATAGAGACATTGCCTGTTTCCTCGGAAACAACGATACATGTGGCATCAGAGGTTTCTGACATGCCTATTGCCGCTCTGTGCCTTGTACCATACTGCCAGCTTAATTTTGGGTCTTCTGTAAGCGGGAGCAGCACACCGGAAGCCAGGATTTTATTTTGCTTAATCACAATTGCCCCATCGTGAAGAGGGGTGTTAGGGTGGAAAATTGTAAGTATTAACTCGGTACTTATCGCGGAGTTTAACCTCGTACCCACTTCCAGTACATTATCCATTTCCCCTGAGTTAAAAAACACTATCAAAGCTCCGGTATGGGATTTGCTTAAATGCTTTACCGCGTCAACTACTTCATCAACAACTGATTTAAGCTCGGATTCGCTGTCTATATTGATAATGTGCTTGTTTAAAAACCCTTTTTGCCCTAAATAACCCAGAAGGCGCCGTAGTTCCGGCTGGAAAATAACAACCAGCGAGAATATTACAATATTAACCACGCCCTCAAGGATTTTGCTTATTACCTGTAAGTTAAACACTTTGCTCAAAATAAGCGCGAGAAGAAGCATTATAATGCCCTTAAGAAGCTGTTCAGCGTGGCTTCCTGAGATGAACCTGTAGATTCTGTAGAAAATAAAGCCCAGTATAAGGATTTCCACAACATTAATAAGCCTCAAGCTGTTGCCAAACGGCCACAGGGAAACCATAACGTCAAAAAAAGACTGGAATATTTGCGGTAGCTGTTCAAACATTAAATGGCCAGGCTCTTCATTTCCGGGTAATACGCAAACAAAAATTTACAGGGTTTAATTTTTTACAATTTATTCACCGCATTAATTATATACAGCTGCATCCGCTTTTAGCAAGCCTTTCCGGTATTACATCAAAAGCTATTAAATCCTGATAAACTTCTCTTTTTATTATAACATCAGACCGGCCTTTATGTACAACAATTGCTGCCGGTCTTGGCACCCTGTTATACTGGCTTGCCATTGAATAATTGTATGCTCCTGTCGCCGGGATACATATTATATCTCCGGAGGAAATTTCAGGTAAGTTAATGTCCTGTATCAGGATATCGCCTGATTCACAGTACCTTCCGGCAATTGTTACCGTTTCTTCCGCTTTGTCATTGGCTTTATTAGCGATTATGGCCGTATATTTTGCCTGGTACATGGAAGGTCTCGGGTTATCTGACATTCCACCGTCCACTGCAATGTATTTTCTGCCGTCAGGAACCTGTTTATAGCTTCCTGCTGTATAAAGAGTAACTCCGGAATTGCAAATTATACTTCTGCCGGGTTCTATAGCAAGTTTAAGTTTACCAAGCCCGTATTTATCAATGTTTTCCCTGAAAGCGGCGATAATCACATTTGCCATTTCATAAATTGAAAGAGGGTCTTCGTCTTCTGTATGTTTAACCCCGATTCCCCCGCCAAGGTTCATTTCAGCAAGTTGAATTTCGTATTTTTCATAGATTGCGTGGTATTGTTCGGCCAGAATTCCGATAAGATCTGTATAGACATTTTTTTCAAAAATTTGTGAGCCAATATGCGCGTGTAATCCCTTTAAACTAAGGTTTGTATACTCGTTTTTGATTTTATAAACCGCTTCGTCGATTTGTGATAGGTCAAATCCAAATTTACTGTCAACCTGGCCGGTCTTAATATACTCATGGGTATGGCAATCAAGGCCGGGGGTTATTCTTAGGAGGATATCAACGGTTTTATCGCTGTTTTTTGCTACTTTATCAAGAAGGTCTAATTCATAGAAATTATCAACCGTGATTCTGCCGATATTGCAATATAAAGCAAGCTCAAGCTCCTCAGGGGTCTTGTTATTGCCGTTAAAATAGCATTTTTGCATCGGGAAACCGGAATTTATTGCTGTGTAGATTTCCCCGCCTGACACAACATCTAATCCCAGGCATTCATCTTTGATTATTTTACAGATTGCCCGGGTCATAAATGCTTTTGAAGCGTAAAGTATTGATACATCTTCGTAAGCCGAAAATGCATCTTTAAACTGTTTGCAACAGGTTCTTATTCCTTCTTCGTCGTATACATAAAGCGGGGTGCCGTATTTTTTTACGAGTTCAACTGTGTCGCAACCACCTATTTCCAGGTGGTTCTGGTCATTAACCTTTGCTGTATACGGTAATATCGATTGATTAAGTGTATTTTGCATTATTGATCCTTTCAAATTCCACGTATGTGTCTTTGCTACCAATATTTAAACATATAAAACAGCTCAAAGATACAAAATTTATATGACTTAAAATTTTGGTAGCGGTAATATTGCAGGGCAATTCAGTTCTAAATTGGATAAATTAAACTTAAACTGTCACCCCGCACTTGATGCGGGGTCTAGCCAATTAATGCTGATACGCGATAAGTAA
>JANQEB010000223.1 GCA_028278605.1 Candidatus Gastranaerophilales bacterium | reverse complement strand
AGAATTGTTCATAATTACATCCTGACACTTCTTGGAAAAAAAGACGAATCAGGATGTTTCTTTTTTATGAATTTTTTCTACTTTGCGTAAGTCCTGTTACTATTTTAAACGACCCTAAACTTGGGCTTAACATAGACGGAATCACGCTGCAATGCCAAAACGGCAAGCCTTCTATCAGTATGGACGCAAGAGCTAATATTGACGGTGAGATCCAGGATATAACATTTGAATCCAAACCTGACGGGTTTGTAATAGGTGTTAAACACGCTGATAAGCTGGCTAAAAAGATTATGGAGAAGATTCCCGGAATGGGTTCTCTCGATATTCCTTTTAAAAATACAGATGCCCTGATTGGTTATACAGGTGGTGTAATAACCGAATTTGGCATTAAAGGCGAAATTGATAATCCCAATGTAAAAATGCCTGTGGAGATATATGTAAATGCAGATGCGCCTCAGGATACAAAAGTGCATATTTGCATTGAACAGGGTGGAAATTTAAATGATCTTACATGTATTTTTATGGATAAAAATATACCGGGTCCAATTAAAACTTATTTTAATATGTTTTTTGGTATGGTGCAGCTTAAACCTTCTCAATATAAATATGCCGGCGATGCAAATGAACTCA
Source organism: Candidatus Gastranaerophilales bacterium (assembly GCA_028278605.1). Lineage (GTDB taxonomy): Bacteria > Cyanobacteriota > Vampirovibrionia > Gastranaerophilales > UBA9971 > JANQEB01. The sequence continues at coordinate 12,119 of JANQEB010000223.1, read as the reverse complement.
AAAATCTTCTTGATTCAAATCAAAAATCAGAAGTTTTGTCCAGGTTAAATGTTGATATTTTAGGTAATAACGCAGATAAGATAAAGATTGATTCTCTTGGTATTAAGCATGGCTATGATTTCGCTCACCTTGATGACGGCAGTATAGAAACAAAATCTTATAACTATAGAATTTCAAACACTGATACATTAATGAAAGTCGAATTTAATCAAGTTTATCAAAGGGTAAAAAGATATGTACCAGGGGAAATTGACCCGGGTATTGTTTTACGTCCTATAGATAGCAAACATACTGATACTAAGCAGCAACAGGAAGATTGGACATATATAGGAGGAAAGATAACTGTTGAACCTCAATTGTCTATAGATTCGGAATATCAGGCACTAAATGCTGATGTAAGTATACTGGGGCAGGATAGCCGGTTATCCGCCGGTAAGTCTCTCTCTGATATAAGCCTTCATTTTAAAGTAAATAACGGTTCTGATTTGATCTATTTAAATGCATCACTTAATAAAGTTCAATTTCATTGTGAAGTAAATAATATCGGACTTGGAGACTTTTTGAACATTGCAATGGCTGGAAAATGCCCGAATTCTATAAAGGATGTCGTAAATAACGGGAAATTAAAAAACGGGTCATTTGATATTTCTCCGGAAAATGCAAGTATCAGCGGTGATATTGAGCTGTATGGTCAAGAGGGAAACATAAAGGGAGATATCAATTCCTCAAATCCTGAGATTAATATTAAGCTTAAAATACAAGAACATTTGCATAAAGAGCAAAAATGGAATAAAACAAAAACTTTTGGGGTATGGGTCGCAAAAACCAAAGTGGGAGCTGAGGCAAAGGCAACATTTAATGTTGACTTTAGCGGCAGTATAAAGATTAATTTAAGTTTAAACAACCCGAGTTATTATTTGAATATTGATACCCCGCATCCTAAACATAGTGTAAACTTGAGTATTCATCCTGATATATCTATACCAGGGCTTGATAGTCTTAAAAGTGAAATAAAAAAAACTGCTGATCATTTTATAGATAATATTACTAACCTATATGATTATGGCATCAGTAACAAGAAACTTGATTCATTAGAACTTATAGAGTTAAAAAAAGGTAATATACTTGGAGTTATAGAGCTTGCATATGGAGTTTCCATATTTTTTATAAATTAGAAACCTATATCACAGGATTATAATTTTTTCTTCCCTAAAAGTATATTTCCCCTTTTTAAAGCAAGTCAAATGTCATCTTTCAAAACGTTAATCTTGATAATTCAATATTCAAAGAGGTTTTAAACATGCATTAAAATTCAGTCGCAGCAGGCTTTGGTTCTAAGTATTTGACGTTGCCGTTTTCATCATACTGGATTATATATTGCCTGTCATTTGATATAGCCGGCCGCATTAAACCGGCTGCCCCGGTAACCTGAGACGGATATATTGCCGGGTATCTTGCAAATAAAGGAGTTGCAGCTAATAACCTGTCAGCAGCGATAGTTCCTATTACACCTAAACCTGCCACGCCGGTAGGTATAGCTATGGCTGCCGCTGTGCCTCCGCCTCCGTCATCTCCTGTAACAACCGGGGAACTCGGAGTTACGGGGGCATTTGCAAATAACAGGGTATTTCCTGGTTCCAGAGCTGCCGGCGGATCGGTTACATATGTTGCCCTATAAACTTCACTGTCCGGTGTAAGTCCATTAAAGGTTGTATTACCAGGACTGTCAGAATACACAAGCCATCTGTCATTAACAGCCGACAGAGCATTAGCATCTGAATTATTGGTAAATGTTCCGTTAGCGGTTGATAAAACCAGCGGATTATCTTTACCTGAAGCAACTAAAGCGGCATCTTTATTTATTATCACATCAGAACCCGCTGTAAGCCCTTCGTTAAGCACTAAAATTTTATTTGCCTTAATATCATCCAGGACAATATCGCCGCTTTCAAAGTGAGTTTTATCATCGCCGGCTTTTAAATGTATTGTTAGATCACCGCTGCCAACACCAATGGTAGCATTTCTATCTATGGTAATTTCAGCAGCGCCTGCATCACGATAAGCATCAAAAACTCCCTCTGAAACAGTTTCGTTTGCAATTAAGGTTAAGTCTCCTGCGACAAGTATATCCTCCTGAATATCAATGCTTCTGCCCGCCTGAACGGTTAAGTCATAATTTCCGCCGGCAATATCCTGAAGGAATGTAATATCATTGTTAGCCTGCAATATAACGTCTTGCTCGGTAAGCAAAGCGGCAAGGGTATCAGGTGCCAGGTATAATGTTCCGTCCGGATATGAGGCAAAGCCGTAATTTCCGATGTTTTGGTCAAGTATATTAAACAGATAAGCTGCTCCTGCATGATTTCCTCCGGTGTCATTACCACTCATACCTACAGCAAGAAGATTATCATACAGGGTTACTGAACTGCCAAAGTTATTAGCATTGAGTGATAGAATGCTGCCGCTGGCAAGTTCAGTGCCGTTTTCAATTTTAATATCAAGACCAAGATTGTCATATGTTGTACCTGTGTCAAATGAGAATAGGTAGGCTGCACCATTTTCATCGCCCTCAGCCCCCACCGCAAGTAAATTATCATACAGGGCTACTGAAGCGCCAAAATTATCAAAATTGCTTAAAGATAAAGTATCCCCACCTGCTAAAGAGGTTCCGTTAGTAAGTCTAAGGTTAAGAGCAAGGTTATCATAAGTTGTACCGGAATCAAACGAGAACAGATATGCTGATCCTTTGCTGTAAGTAGTAGAAAAACGTGCTCCAACCGCAAGCAGGTTTTCATACAAGGCTACTGAGCTGCCAAACTGACCATGAGATTGTAGTGACAAAGTTCCGCCCCCTCCCGGAAAAGTATAACCATCAGCCAGTTTAGTATTAAGAGCAAGGTTGTTATAGGTTGTGCCGGAGTCAAAAGAGATAAGATATACTGCCCCGGTGCCAAGTCCTCCTGTACTATCCAGGGGAACACCCACTGCAAGTAAATTATCAGATAGGGCTACTGACCAGCCGAAAAAACTGCTGCCATCCAATGAGAGAGTTCCGCCCCCTCCCGGAAAAGTATAACCATCAGCCAGTTTAGTATTAAGAGTAAGATTGTCATAGGCTGAGCCGGAGTCAAACGAGAATAGATAGGCTGCTCCACAATCTGTTGCTCCGGTATTATCACCGGAAGCTCCTACTGCAAGCAGGTTTTTATGCAGAGCTACTCCGTCGCCAAAATTATCATCATTATTTAGTGACAGAGGCCCACCGCCGCCCGGCAGGAGTGAACTGTCTGCAAGTTTTATATTTAAAGCCAGATTGTCATATGTTGTACCACCGTCAAATGAGAACAGATATACGGCTCCTCTATCAGATCCTCCTGTGTTATCACCTCTGGCTCCCACAGCAAGAAGATTATCATACAATGCTATTGAAGAACCAAAATAATCATAATCAGTGAAATTTAAGCTTGAGACGGTTTTAACAGAACTGCCATTATTTAATTTCCTGTTTAAAGCAAGGTTATTGTATGTTGTACCGGAATCAAACGAGAACAGATATGCTGCTCCCTGATCAGACCCGTCACCATACGCTCCTACTGCAAGGAGATTGTCGTATAGAGCTATACCACTACCGAAATAATCAAACTCATTTAATGACAGAGATCCGCCGCCGCCCGGCAGGACAGAGCCGTCAGCCAATTTTGTATTTAGGGCAAGGTTATCATATGTAGTTCCTGAGTCAAATGAGAACAGATATGCTGCTCCCTGATCATTCCCCTCACCATATGCTCCTACTGCCAGGAGGTTGTCATATAGAGCTATTGAACTTCCAAAATAATCAAAATTACTCAATGACAGAGATCCGCCGCCGCCCGGCAGGACAGAGCCGTCTGTAAGTTTTGTATTTAGGGCAATATTTTCGTATATTGTACCTGAATCAAATGAGAACAAATATGCTGCTCCACGACTGGTTCCTCCTGTATCATCACGATAAGCTCCTACAGCAAGTAAATTATCATATAGCGCTATTGATGAGCCAAAATGATCACCATCATTTAGTGATAGCGTGCCACCGCCAGATAAAGAACTTCCATCTGCAAACTTGGTATTTAAAGTCAGATTATCATATGTAGTACTTGAGTCAAATGAAAACAGATATGCTGCCCCTTTATCAGATCCTCCCGTATTATCACCTTGAGTTCCTATTGCAAGAAGGTTATCATATAGCGCTACTGAAGTACCAAAGTAATCAGAATCATTCAAAGATAAAGTACCACCACCGGGTAGAACACTTCCATCTGCCAGTTTTGTGTTTAAAGCTAAATTTTCGTATGTAGTATCTGTGTCAAAGGAAAATAGATATACTGCTCCCCTGTTACTTCCCCCTGTATCATCCCCATAAGCACCTATTGCCAGAAGATTGTCATACAAAGCTGTAGATTGACCAAAATAATCAGAATCATTCAAAGATAAAGTACCACCGCCAGGTAAAGAACTCCCATCTACCAGCTTGGTATTTAAAGTCAGATTATCATATGTAGTACCGTAGTCAAAAGAGAATAGATAACAGGCTCCTCGGTTGTTTCCTCCTGTATCATCAGCAAAAGCCCCTATTGCAAGCAAGTTATCATGTATAGCTATTGAAGTACCAAAGGAATCATCACCACTAAGCTCTAAAGTCTCAGTATCCAGAAAGCTTGAACCGTCAGACAGAATACTGTTATAAACAATCCCGCCGATTTCTGAATCATCAATAATAATATTCTTCGGGTCAAGCATCAATGTTCCGCCTTTGGTGTCGACATCAGCGTTAAAATTAAATACCTCCTGCCCTGAAATTTCAACAAGACCTCCCTCGCCTGAGTCACTTCCGCCTTTGGCTTCAATTGTTCCAAAAGCGTTCATTGTATGGTCTGACCAGACAATTACTGTACCACCGTCGCCATTTTCTCCTGTGCAATTTGCCTTGATAGTGCTTCCATCACTGAGCGTATTTAACATACTGTTTGGAATAACATCTTCTTCAAGATACATACCACCTTTAAATTCACCACCAAGGAGGATTTCCCCGCCGCCGGTGTGTCCTGACGCATCGATGTTTACGGAAAGCTGTTTTAATAGCGGTGCGGAAATCTTGATATTCCCGCCCTTTCCTTCATTTGAAGCTGCTTTGTAAGTCCCGGAAGTCAATATTTCGTAGTCTGTGAGAAGTGTGATGTCCCCACCTTTGGTTTTTCCTGACGCATCAATTAATGCATCGCTTACGGCTGTATACTTAGTCGCCTGAATGTCTACTACACCACCCTGTCCCTCGTTACCAATGGCTTTTATACTGCCGTAATGGTCAAAATATCTTGTATCAATAGTAATAATCCCGCCATTATTGCCGGAAGCATCAATATCACCGTTTAAAACAACTCTTTTAGATTCAAGGTTAACATCCGCGTTTTCCCCGCTGATTTTTCCGTTAAGAATCATCTGGGCACCGGAATTTTCTGCTGTGCTTGAGTTACTTGCCATTATGTATATTGAACCGTTTTCACCTGCTATAGCCGTATTGGCTTCCAGTTTTCCGCTAATTTGAATATCAGCATAGCCTTCATAAGCTCCCTTTGCCTGTATTGTTATGTCTTTTGAGCTGATTTTTTTCTTTCCTATATCGATGTTTACTATATCATCGCTTAATGCAGGTGATTTAATCCCTTGTTCATTAGAGAAAGCATTGTTTAAAACATCAAATTCCCCGCCGCCAATAGCTCTTATACTAAAAGAGCCGCCTGTCGAAATATTACGGGTATTGTTAAATACAATTCCCGGGGCTACAAAGTGAGCATTGTTGACATTTTTAAGATTAATTTTTTGGATATTTAAAACATTGGTATTAACAGGTTCTGAAAACAGGATTTTATTGTCTGAAATACCGTCAAATTGGTTGGTTGAGACAAAAAATGTATTCAAATTCATGACACGGGTATTTTTGCTGATTGTAATACCGTTCGGGTTAAAGAACATTACATTGCCTCTGGCGCCTGATCCTTTAATTTTGCCCATGAGGAAAGAAGGGTTCATCCCCGGGTTAATATAGTTTACAGCGGTCTGGCCCTCAGCGCTGAATATAAATTTAGCTACCTCATTCTTGCCGAGGTTAAATGAAGACCAGTTAAACAGGTCTATATTATTAGTTGTTGTAATTTTAGTTATATTACATACTGTAGTCGGCGCAACCCCTGATGTGTAACTGTTTAAGTCTGTTCCCGTATTTAATGCCTGAGCACTATTTACCTGTAAAGCCATTACTGTGGCTACAGCTGCAGCCAGCTTCCCTATAGACTTTTTCCTCACTTTTTACAACCCCCCTAAATTTAAATTTTGTGCTTTTAATCCCCTTTAAGCAGTCTAATTTTTTTTAAAAATATTTGTACTGGACAGGTTTATAAATACTGTGGGGAATATTTTTAGGTAGTGGCACAGGGAAAGTTGAAAAAATTTTTCGGGTAATTTTTAGCTTGTCTGCCTGGGCTTAGGGATTAGAAGGTAAACTATAAGAAAAATAACCACGCCTATTGCCGCAATAAGCAGATAAAAAAGTGTTTCTTCAGAATTCATGACTATTTTCCCCACTTTAACCGGACAATTTTATTAAAAATTATTTCTTTTTTTTAGCGGGCTTTCATTGCAGGAACCTACAATCTTTGAAAAAATCAGCCTGAAAAAATTTTTTTTATGGACTCCAACACTCTTTGTGCCTGAAAAGGTTTTACTATAAAATCCTTTGCCCCTGCCTGTATGGCTTCAATAACCATAGGCTGCTGCCCCATTGCAGAGCACATTATAATTTTTGCGCCGGGATCAGTCCCTATAATTTTTTTTAAAGCAGTTAACCCGTCCATTTTTGGCATGGTAATGTCCATAGTAACCAGGTCAGGCTTGATTTTTTGATAAAGTTCAACTGCTTCAATGCCGTCTGAGGCTTCACCGGCGACTTCATATCCTCCCTGCGTAAGTATATCCCTGAGCATTATCCTCATAAAAGCAGCATCATCAGCAATTAACACCTTTTTCATGTTATATTTTCTCCACTAAAATTCCATTTCCGGCAGGTCCCCGACTTTTTTATAAAATTTTCCTTTAATGATGTTTAATTTCAGGGTTCTGCCGGTTGTCCCCCCGGTATCAGCCCCGCTTATATTTAAACCCAGGTTTTTAACAGATTCTTTTACGGCTTGTATGTTTCTTTGTCCTATATTAAAAGGTGTTGAGCCGCTTTCAAGGCTAAACATATCAGCCCCGCCGGCGATTTTTATTATAAGATCCTCTTTTTTTGAACCCAGGGATAACAACCTTTCCAGGATTGCAGGTATAGCAGTATCCGCGAATTTGCCGTATTCGTTTTCTATATCGTATTCAGTGCTTATTGAACTGTCAGGAAGCACAATATGGGCCATACCGGCTATTCTTGCTTTCCGGTCATACACTGCCATTCCCACAGAGGAACCTAATTCGGTAGTTACCATAATCACGCTCTGTTTTGTGCTTATATCAAGTTCGCCTGGTTTTAGTTTTATTTCCCGCATTATTTGCCTTTTTTCCTTAAGTGGATACAGCTAAAAAACCAATTTTCTCATTTAAGTTAACCATTTCTGAGACAAGTTTTTCCAGGGTCCTGGTATTTGAGGTGAACCCCAGGTTTTTAAGGGAGTCCGGGTCAACATTATAAATCATACCGTCAAAGCCAATGCCCTGGCCCATTGCTACAGCTAAATAATCACTTAAATGAATGATTCTTACCAGGTCAAGGTCTTCACAGCCATTATCCCGGGCTTCTGCGGGCGAATGATGGTACCTGATCGCATTCTGAAGCGCCCGGGGAAAATTCCATTTGCCTGCTATATAAGCCCCGACCTGACAGTGATTATGCCCTATTATTTTTTCTTCCGCTTCATCAAAAGAAAGGTTATGGTTATTTACAAGGTCCATAATATTATGTAAGTCCTGTTTTACGTGCTTATGCAGGATCAGTTTGCCTATATCCCTTACCAGGCCTGCTGTATAAGCCTGATCCGGATCTTCGTAGTCAACCAGTTTAGCGATATGTTTGGCGTAAAAAGCACAGCTAATCGAATTTTTCCACAGTTCACCGTCTGCAAGTCCATAACCTTCAATTGCTCCGCTGAATGAACTTTTGGAAACAATTGTAAAAATAATAGTCTTGAGCACTTTAAACCCGATTATAGAAATAGCGTCCCTGATAGTGGTAATTTTCCTGGCAAAACCATATTGAGCTGAATTACAGTGTTTTAAAATTGTTGCAGTAAGTGCCTGGTCAGTATTAATGACTTTTGAAATTGCATTAATACTGGCGTTAAAGTCTTCCAGCATTTCAGAGACTTTTATTACTATATAGTAATTATGTTTAAGTCCTTTGGCTCCTGAAAGTATTTCTTGTAATTCTTTTGGCATTTACTTACTTCCATCCGGGTTTTTAGCTTGATCTTTATAAGTTTAATTTAGCAGTTTTGGTAATTATTTATAATAAAATATTACTAAATTTATTTTATAAGGGCATTTATGTTTAAAATTGTTGCGCTCTGATTATCTCCAAGCGTTGTTGCGCCTGCAATATAGTTTTCATTGAAGTATAAACTTTTATTTACGTTTTTTATACCTATTTCCTGTTGCCCTATAATTTCTGAAACAGATATTCCAATCATTTTGTTCTTTATAAGGATTAAATTTATGTTATCATTCCTGCTATCTCTGTCATAAGGCAAATTCAGCAACTCTTCAAGCCGCTTAACAGGAATTGTCTGGCCTTTAGCGCGGATAACCTGTTTATTTTGCCGGAATTGTAGATCTTTAGCCGGAATATAAATGACATCTTCCACGTAATTATAAGGAATCGCATAAACTTCATTAGCGCACTTAACTATCAGGGAGTGAATAATAACCGTATCAGCAGGTAAAACAATTGTTACAGCAGTTCCTGCGCCTTTTTCAGAATGAATGGAAATTGTGCCGTTAAGAGAATTAATTTTTGCCTTAACCGCATCCATCCCAACGCCTCTTCCTGAGTGCCCGGTTATTTTTTCTGCCAGTGAAAAGCCGGGAGAAAATATAAATTCCAAAATTTCAGGTTTTGAAAGCGCATCAAGTTTTTCTTTTGTTACTAAGCCTTTTTCTAAGGCTTTTTGGGCTACTTTCCCGGTGTCTATTCCTCTTCCGTCGTCAATTACCTTTATCAGTAAATTGCTACAGTCATTCAAAGCAACTAACTTTATGCTTGCCCGGGGGCTTTTTCCGGCTTGAATGCGTTCTAAGGGCGCTTCAACCCCGTGGTCTGCGGAATTTTTTATAATATGCACAAGTGATTCTGATATTTCCTCAACCATAGCCCTGTCAATTTCTACTTCTTCACCCTCGAAAGATAGCTTTATTTCCTTTCCAAGTTCTGTGGAAAAATCTCTTACCAGCCTTGGAAACCTTTTAAATACCTGCTCAACAGGTATCAGTTTCATCTTCATTACTATTGCCTGGAGTTCCTGGGTTATATTTTCCAAAGAAGCAGTTACCGTAGATAATTCATCATTGTTGACTTGCCTGGAAAGCTGGGATACTTTTGTTTTGGCTATCACTAATTCCCCTATAAGGTTAATTAGCTTATCTATTTCGTTTTCATTTACTCTTATAATCTTGCCTGAAGCGCCTGATGCCCCAATGGGATTTATACTGTTGGGGTTAGATATATCTAAATTTATGTTTTGAATGTTTTTAATAAGGTCATTTACGCCTTCACAACCCTGATCTGAGCCTGTTTTGACAATTTTGTCAACAAGTTCTCCCAGTTTGTCGGAGCAACTGAAAAGCAGGTCTAAATCATCCTTTGAAACTGTTTTTTTATGGCACCTGAGGTATTCCAGCAAGTTTTCCATATTGTTTGCAAGAGAAGAAATTTCCTTTAAGCCGACGGTTTCTGCCATGCTTTTTATTGTATGGACGTTTCTGAACACTTCATTAAGAGCGTCCACGTCCCGGGGAAATTTTTCCAGCTCAAGTAAAACAGTGTTTAAAACCTGTATACTGGCTCTGGTTTCGTCTGTAAAGATATCTAATAAGTTATCAATAGTCATAATTTAAGGTTAGTCAGATTTTGAGCGCCTGAAATTTTGCTATCTAAATGTTTTTGGGTTTATTTATGCCGAAGGTGGCGGGGATTTTTGAAAAATTTTGAACCCGTTATTGAGTTTATATAATTATACAAAACTTTTAGGTTAACCAGAAGTATAAAGCTTCAAACTCAGCTAAATTCCGTATGAAATGGCCCGGTTTTCAATAAAATTGACCCGATTTGCTATAAGGGGCTTTAGCAGGAGGGGTTTTTTAACTTTTATTTTGAGGATAACTAACCCATATTTTTGTTTTGCCGGTAAGAGCACCAAATTCAGGAGGTGGCTCTGTTTCAACATGTTTAAATGCAATGGTCTTTAAACTGTCCGGCATTATCGATTCATAATAATTCCGGGTTGCCCATTTATCTGAACCGCAATGAAAACAATATTTTTTCACCGGTTTAATCTGGCCAAAGCAGTCAATCAAGGGTTTTCTAAAATGCGCGCAGGCCTTGCATTCTATAACAATCCACTTACAATTTACTTTTTTACCGCAATCAGGGCAGTAATTGCAATTCTTTCGCTTTGCAGACTTATGAGCGCATTCATGGCAGAATAAATTTTTTAAATAAGCCGATAATTTATTCACTATAATTCCCACTCAATTGTAGCCGGTATTTTTGTCTGAAGTTATTATTACTGCTAAATCATCGGTTTTAATCATAAATAAGTACTATAAACTTCGGGCAGGAAACCAGTTAAAAGATTGACTTTAGTCCCTATAAGCATTGTCTTTAAGTTTACAAAAAAGAAGCACAGACCAAATTGGTCTGTGCTTTAAAATTTTGAGCCGGGTGGATAACTGTCTGATTTTATTGAACTTACTTCTTACTTCTTCCTTTTGTATATAATCAGTATATACTTTCTTTGGTTATTTTTAATCACAAAAAATAGTGATTTTTAGCAATCACCCTCCAGGCTGTTTTTATAACCCCTATATCACCCTTTATTGTAAATGTTAAATAACCCCAATGACAGGTTAGTTATTTTTAAAAATTCCTTAAAACGCCCTCCCAGCCCGCCCCAGCTGCTTTTTTTGTCTAAAAATTATAATTTGTAACTAAAAAGCAGTTGCAATAAACTGTTTAATATGTTAGTATAATAATGTAACTAAAAAACAGTTGCAAAGGATTAATAACAAAATGACAAAAAAGGACAAGTTAATAAAAAAATTTTTAAATAACCCTAAAGACTTGACTTGGGAGGAGCTGATAAAAGTTTTAAAAATTTACGGTTATGAGGAAGAAAATTCAGGCAAGACAAGCGGCTCAGTTTGTAGATTCAATAACTCCAAGAATCATTTAATTTGTATCCATAAACCGCACCCAGGAAACATTGTAAAGGAGCATGTTATTAAAAAAGTAAAAATAGTCCTGAATTTAAAATAAAAAAAGATAAGGAGGTAAACATGACTAATATTATAGAATACAAAGGTTATTATGGATCTGTCGAATATTCCGATGAAGATGAAATTTTTCACGGTCAAGTTCTTTTCATTAAGGATTTAGTAACCTTTGAGGGGGAATCTGTAAAAGAATTGAAAGAAGGTTTTAAGTTTATGGTTGATGATTATCTTGAAATTTGTAAAAAACTCGGTAAAAAACCAGATAAACCTTTTAAAGGTTCATTTAATGTCAGAGTTGGCAGTGAATTACATCAAAAAGCAGCTCTTTATGCAGAAACTTACGGTTACAATAGCATTAATGCTGTTGTGAAAGAAGCTCTTGAAGAAAAACTAAACAGAGAAAAAGTTTCAGCTTAAATAGAAACTAAAAAACCGCCAACTTACCGGTATACACCTGTTGGCGGTAATTACTATTGTATCAAATTATTTTAAGTTTTCATACTGGCCGGAGTTCCAGGGTCTTTCAATTCTGGAATTAAAAAAGATATGTCATGCCGTGCTTGACACGGCATCTAGCCAACTTTTACTTATCGCGTATCAGCATTAATTGG
>JANQEB010000154.1 GCA_028278605.1 Candidatus Gastranaerophilales bacterium | reverse complement strand
GCTTTGCAGGGCTTATTTCCTCCTGTCCAGCCGGAGGGAATCGGCGGTTCTGAGTTAGCCGGGGCATAGCCTCATTAATGCAGCAGCCGCTTTTTTTTTTTATAAATTTTAAGGAATTTTGAAAAATTCTGAAAATTATACCAAGCTATAATTCACTTTTATCTAACCCGTCATTCGGGTTAATCAGTCAAATGTTTTGCTCTACAGAATTAAGTTTGCGGATGGTATAATTTATGTTGACTAAAAATCTAGTATAAAAGGTGAAAGAAATGAGTAAAATACTTGTTGTTGATGATGACCCGGCAATTTTGGAACTTGTTAAAATCAACCTGGAATTAATGGGGCATGAAGTTATAGCTTCACTTGACGGAATAAAAGGATTTGCGCTGGCTAAACAGGAATTGCCCGATTTAATAATTCTCGATGTCATGATGCCGGAAGTTGACGGTTACACCGTGGCCCAGAGAATAAGACAAAATAATGATACAAAAGATACCCCAATCCTGATGCTGACAGCTCTTGGAATGCTTCAGGATAAAGTCCAGGGCTTTAATTCAGGTGTGGATGATTACCTGGTAAAGCCGTTTGAACTTGAAGAGCTTAAAGTAAGGGTTAAAGCTTTGTTAAGAAGGTCTTCTTCAACTCCTGAATCCCTGAAAAAGCCTGAAATCTTCACTGTAGGCGATATAACATTACTGCCGGAGAACTTATCAGTAAAAATTAAGGACGATGAAATCAAGCTTACCCCTATAGAGTACGAAATCCTTAATTGCCTGGTGCAAAACCACGGCCAGACAGTTGCTTCAGGTACTTTACTGCAGGAAGTATGGGGTTACTCAGAGGATGATGATGTTGAGACCATCAGGGTCCACATCAGGCATTTGCGCTCAAAACTTGAAAAAGCGGCTCCCGGCAAAAAATATGTGGAAACAATTTATGGCGGCGGTTATAAGCTAATTCCCGAAGGCGTAAACAAGTCCGCTAAAAAATAGCTAAATCCCCTGTGGAGTAATAAAATTGGAAGAAAAAAACATTAATACCTGGGTAAAAATTGCTGATGAAGACCTGGATACCGCTGAGTATTGTCTTAACGGTAAAAAGTATTTATGGGCAATGGTAATGTGTCAGCAGGCAATTGAAAAAGTCTTAAAGGCTATTTATGTTAAGAATACTGATGAAATACCCGAAAAAACACATAACCTTACTAAACTGGCAAAGGACACAGGTATCATTAACGAATTATCAGAGGAAACTAAAATGCTTTTGGATGATTTGTTGATTTATTACTATGGATCCAGATACCCTGATAAAAGAGAAAAACTTGATATAGACTTAACTCCAGAACTCATAAAAAACACAATGAATAGTACTAAAGAGTTTCATTTATGGTTAAAAAACAAATTATAGAAATAGTAAAAAACTATATAAAAGCCGTAAAGGCACATAATATAAGAGTAGAAAAGGCTTATTTATTTGGTTCATACGCTGATGATACAGCTAAAAGCTACAGCGACATTGATGTTGCAATAATTTCCCCTGACCTGGGTAAAAGTTATCTTAATGAGACTCGCCTGCTAATGAAAATTGCCAGGGATATTGATGTTAATATCTCTCCTGACCCCTATTCAGTCGAAGAATACGAAAACGCAGCTAAAGGGAATTTTCTTTATCAGGAAATTATAAGTAAGGGCAAGCTCATAAAGGCTTAAATGTATGTATTTTTTTTATATTGATGACTCAGGTCAAATAGACTACGGGAAAAAAGCGAGTAAATATTTTGTCTATAATGCTCTGGGTATTGAGTCGTCTGACTGGCATAACATAAACCAGCAGGTTGTTGAGTTAAAGCTGAATACTTTTAAAACACCAAATGCCGAGCTTCTGGAAGTTAAGTCTAATTGGCTAAGAATACCTAAAGAGAGGGAAGAAAGATGGTATTTAAAAAAATTAAACAGTGGGGAGCTTAAAAATTTCTCTCAAGGGCTATTCGATATAATTTTGCAAAATAATATTACTCTGATAGCCTGTGTTATAGATAAAAACAAAATGCTTGAAAAATATCAACAAAACGCATATGAGCCAAATGTGTATGCAATAGAACTACTTTTAGAGCGGATTTCATTGTTTATGAATAACAATCATCCTGATAAACAGGCTGTTATAGTTGCAGATAAATGCTCTAATGAAATTGAAGCAATGCTGAATAAAAACCACGTCATAAGACGTAATCATGGCGGTTATACCTGGAAAAATTTATCTTCAATAATAGAAAATTTAATCTTTGTTGATTCAAAATATAGTAATTTTATTCAACTGACTGATTTATGCGCTTACAATATTTTTCATGCCTTTGAATACAATAAACCCGGGTATGAATTCTTTAGAAAAATTTTGCCTAAATATTATTGTATTAATAATGGATTATACAAAGGTTGTATATTAAGTTATGGCATAGTTTATAAACCAATGAAAAAAAATGAAACTGTTAAATCTGAAACATTAAATCTTTTGAGGGAATATAGAATTCCTCTATAAAATGATGAAAGTGCAAGCCAAAAACAAGGGACTTGCACCGTCAACCATATTATAATCTATAATTTTACATATTTCAACAAATTAACATCAAAAGCAATAGAAGGAAAAAAATGGTCAAAATAAAATCAAAATGGACATGCCAGCAGTGCGGATATGAGGCTTCGGGTTACCTGGGCAAATGCCCGGACTGCTCAAGCTGGGGAACCCTTGTAGAAGAGGTTAGCGCAAAAGACAATAAAACCGCTTCCCTGAAATTCGATAAACTCTCAGACTCAACTCCCCTGATGTTAAGCGAGATTGCGCTTGATGAAAACATCCGCTACAAGACCGGCATGGCAGAATTTGACAATGTGCTGGGAGGAGGGCTTGTTAAGGGTTCGCTGGTATTAATTGGCGGGGACCCGGGAATTGGAAAATCCACTATTACACTCCAGTCCTCAGGGAATTTAGCTAAAAATGGATTAAAAACGCTTTATGCTTCCGCGGAAGAATCAGGCAGCCAGATAAAAATGCGCTCTGAAAGGCTGGGTGTGGCTTCTGATAACCTGTATATCCTGACGGAGACAAATGTTGAGGAAATCAAAAAAGGTATAGACGAAGTTTCCCCGCAGGTGGTAATTATTGACAGTATTCAGGCAGTGTATTCCATGCACATCTCCAGTTCTCCCGGAAGCGTGAGCCAGGTTAGAGAGTGCTGTTCAATATTGATGAACCTTGCCAAGTGTAAGGGAATAACAATAATTATAATAGGGCATGTGACTAAAGACGGGGTTATTGCAGGGCCTAAAGTCCTTGAGCATATGGTCGATACAGTACTTTACTTTGAAGGAGACAGGTATAAGTCCTACAGGCTTTTGCGGACAATGAAAAACCGCTTTGGAAGCACTAATGAGATAGGCATTTTTAACATGGAAAGCACCGGGCTTACAGAAGTTAAAAACCCCAGTGAGCTTTTTCTTTCTGAAAGACTCGATACTGTAACGCCAGGAAGCGTAGTAATCGCTATAAGTGAAGGTGCAAGGCCGATTCTGGTTGAAATCCAGGCCCTGGTCGGTCCGACTTCTTATCCTTCACCAAGAAGAGTGGCTACAGGAATCGAGTACAACAGGGTTTTGCAGATTTTGGCCGTGCTGGAAAAACGGGTTGGGTTGAATTTAAGCAAACAGGATGTTTATATTAACGCCGTAGGAGGGATAAATACCCAGGAACCATCCGCTGACCTTGGTGTTGCGCTTGCTGTTGCGACCTGCGCCAGAAACGTAACAGTTGATGCCTCAACCGTAATCATAGGAGAAATCGGGCTTTCCGGGGAAATAAGAAGAGTCGGCAACCTTGAGCAAAAAGTTCATGAAACAAAAAAACTCGGGTTCAAAAAAGTGATTGTTCCGGCTTCAAACATACCTTTTAAAGATAAACCTGAAGACATTGAGATAATTGGGGTTTCAAGGCTAATAGAGGCTATAAGCAAGTCTATTTCAACAGGGTAGTTTCCTGGTGTAGGCTATTTTAAGTTATTATTACAACACTACCCTTTTTTAACTATTTTTTATCTTTAAAAATAATTTCATAATCTAAAAATTCAGCTATTTCTTCAACTTCGCTAAACTTTATTGTATTCTTAATTAATTTTCTGGAAAGATTAGTATGACTATGGCTTATACCTTTTTTTTCATTTAATTTTTTGACAAGCTGACGCATAGAAATGCCTCTTGACATTAAAAGTATTTTTATTCTGTCTCTTATAGACATTTTTTTTGTATTTTCAAGCATAGTTAAATTATCGCTTAAGTCCAAGGAATTGACTTCATGTAAGCTTTATGGAATACATGAAAGCTTGAAAATATACAAAAATTAAGTAAAAATTTTACAAAAAAGGAAAATCATGGATAAACAGGATTTAATAATAGAGATAAACTACGAGTTGGATATGTTAAAGCTTGTATCAAAATTGGCTGATTTTGCGGTAATTAATGGTATTCGTATTGGTATAGACACTTATACAGTGATTTTCTGGGATATACAAAAACGTGCCAATCGAATAGCAGAAATGGTTAGAAAACTTGAGAATTTATAATTTTTTCCTAAACTTTGTAAATAATGTAAATGTATATTTAGGTTAAATTAAAAAGTAGTTTTTTTATGTATATATAAAAAGGCTTGCTATTACAGGTGTTTTGGCTACACTTTAAAATTTTGTAAAAATTTTAAACAAAATTTATAAAAATCTTGACTAGAAATTTATTCATACCTATGTTAAAGTTTATAATATCATAGTGTAGTACGGACACTTTTTTTAAAAATCTTCAGGATTTTTATTGAAACTCCATTTAAAACTAATTCCGCAATAATTATATATACAGTAGAAGCATCAAATAAAAGCTTTTACAAAATTACATATTACTGACTTAAAATGGAGGCATTTAAAATGGTATTATTAAGCGAAAAAAACAAAGAACAAGAATTCGTAGTAAATGAAGAGTTTGAAAAGTACTTAATTGAGCAAAGAACCAGCACAACATTTAATGGGATAGAAGTTGCAGAATTTTCCTGGTATAAAAGGCTTTTAGGGCTGAAATCAATATAAGTTTTTAAACAATAATTATAATAAAAAAGAAAGCTGACATAAATGTCAGCTTTCTTTTT
The DNA here is from genome assembly GCA_028278605.1 of Candidatus Gastranaerophilales bacterium. GTDB lineage: Bacteria > Cyanobacteriota > Vampirovibrionia > Gastranaerophilales > UBA9971 > JANQEB01. Next base: position 8,707 of record JANQEB010000154.1, on the reverse strand, counting down.
TGAGCATGTTTTTTAAAGCCTGATGCCTTCAGCCTGTGCATATTTTACATAGCTAGACTCACAATCACTTCTATGGCTTATTATGTTTATGTTTTTACCGCCAAGAATTCGCCATAAAGATGACCTGAGCTCATTTTTTTCAGTAAGAGTAAGTTCTCTTTCCCCTATGATCATTAATTCGGTTTCTTTACTCTGACTGCCGTCCCTCCCGCAGGAATAAAACAGGTAAATCTTACTTCCCGGCAGGGAAGCAGTAACTTTTTCCTTGATAAAAACTCTTTGGACTTCACTAAAACTCACAAAATTTGACCTCTAAAAATTTAAGAAATATATAAAATTATAATTAATATTTTAACACATCACGGTCCTGAGGGAACCTGTATTGAATGAGTTATGCAAAGCCTCCGGGCAGGTTCTTAAAGTTTGCTCAATAAATACTCGGAAACTATTTTTCTGGAATACTTATCAACCTCCATAATATCTTTAAACGAAGGGTCTGGAATATTCTCGTGCTGCTCCAGTGCTTTAGATACTATTTTTGCTATATCCGTTAATTTAATTTTCCCTTTTAAAAAGGCATAAACAGCTTCTTCGTTAACAGCATTAAGCGCAGCAGGGTAAGTTCCGCCATTTTTACCGGCTTCATAGGCCATTTCCAGGCATGGAAACCGGTTAAGGTCAGGTTTTTCAAAGTCCAGCCTTGATATTTGTGTTAAATCAAGCGAACCTGTTTTTATACCGGTGAATTTTTCAGGATAAGTAATTGCAAACTGAATGGGAATATGCATACTGGGTAGGCCCATCTGGGAAATCACGCTTCCGTCAATAAACTCCACTGCCCCGTGCACAATACTCTGAGGATGAATAATGACCTCTATATCTTTGTAGTCAAGGCTAAAAAGCCAGTGTGCCTCGATAACCTCAAGCCCTTTGTTCATAAGGGTCGCTGAATCAACAGTTATCTTACTGCCCATAGACCATTTAGGGTGCGCAAGCGTTGTTTCAACGTCAGCGTTATTGATTTGCTTTATGGAGCTTGTCCTGAAAGGCCCTCCTGAAGCTGTCAGGATAATTTTATTTATTGCGGAATTTTTTCCGCCAATACATTGATAAATTGCGGAATGCTCGCTGTCTACCGGAATTATGTTTACATTTTTTTCTTTTGCCAGCCCGGTAACAATGCTTCCGGCGGAAACCAGTGTTTCTTTGTTTGCAAGAGCTATGTCAATCCCGTTTTCAATGGCATAAATCGTTGGTTCCAGACCGTTTAACCCGGTTACTGCAACTAATAAAACCTCATTTTGGGAATCCCCGGCTATTTGTTTCAGGCCTTCCTGACCCTGGAGGACTTTTACGTTTTTAACTTCCTTTTCAAGCTCAAGCGCAAGTTCTTCCGTGCCTACAGAAACAACTTGCGGTTTATATTTTGTTATTTGCTGTTTTAAAAGTTCAATATTATTGCCGGCAGCGAGTGCAAATATACTAAACTTACCCGGAAGCCCGTCTATGACTTCCAGAGCCTGTTTTCCTATTGAGCCTGTTGAGCCCAGTATAGAGATTGTACGAGTCATTTTTCCCGGCTGTCCCTAAATATTTATCACCTGAGGCAGTCTTACTACCATGATTGTAAACTAAAATTTAAATATTAAAATATCATTGTTGAGTATGCCTATCCGACAATTATACTAAGATGAATTAGTTTTCTTAAAACCGGGCAGAATGAGTCCAGGCTCCCGCTGTCGCAGGCATGAATGAGTCCAGGCCCCGCTAATGCCGGCAAAGCCGGACATAACAGAAACGTCGCTCCTGCTTTGCTTGCGAATACAGAAACTTTAGTTTTTTTTAGTTTGTGAATACAGGAACTTTGGTTTATTTTAGTTTATTTTAGTTTGCAAATGCAGGAGCTTTAGTTCATTTTCGCCATAACGGTTTATGTTAAGGGGGAAAGAATAAAAACTTACGCATTTTAAAATTTTTTATTAAGTAGGTAATAAAAGTAGGTAATAAAAAATTTGGTAGTGGTAATATTATAACTGATGAACAACGTCATTGCGAGGCATAAAACCTTGTATTTATGAGGCTAATCAGCTTCCGAAGCAATCTTAATAGCAGTATAGCAAGCATAAAGATTGCTTGCAAAAATGCGGACAGCACCGCCTACTCCACTTCGGAAGTTGGGTCTCCGCTTAACAGCAAAGTTTTATGCCTCGCAATGACGACAAGGAAAAATTCTTATCGGTCATTAATTGACCACTACCAGTTATTTTAATTTTTATAATGGCAAGAAGCGGACCCAGTTGGGTCCGCTTCTTTTTTTGTGTCTTAATCAAATTAACTTCTACCGAGGTTGACTATTTGTCTCATTATCTGGTCTTGAACGGTAAATGTCCTGCTGTTAGCCTCAACACCCCTTTGAGCAAGAATCATATTAGCGAATTCAGTCGGCAAATCAACGTTAGAAGCCTCAAGTGAACCTGATTTAATAACCCCTAGGCCTCCTGTTCTTCCCATCGCAAATGTAGGTTCGCCGGCTATTGAGTTAAGGGCAAACAGGTTTCCTCCGACCGCATTCAGGCCTCCGGGGTTGATAACATTGGCCAGCTGAATTTGCAGCTGGGCAGGAGATAATTCGGAATGACTGTTTGTAATATTGGAACTTAATATTTCCTTTCCGTTTGGAGAAACGTACTTAAGTTCCCTGTTTCCTGCCGCATTATTAGTAACAGTAAGTTTTCCCCCGTTTGAGTATGTTACTTCCAAAGCACCGTCATTTGTTATGGAAAAAGTAGTTACTGTATAGTTATAATCCGGGTTAACAGAAGTGTCATTATGATCATCCAATGTAACCTGTGAGTGGTCAACAAGCGGTCCGCTCTGCAGGTCAAAAGTACTTGTAAAACCGCTTGCAGGTGCACCTGCAAACCCTGCTACCGTCGCAAAGTTGCTTGTTCCGTCTGCCAGTACAATATTTTCTCCATCCTGGGAGGTATCTATGGTTATCTGGTTACCGGTAACTGATACTGTAATATCGCCATTAATGTCCCCGCCGCTTGCGTCTATTGCTGCCTGGATTTTATTTGCAATGGTAGTCAGGGAATCCCCCTCCTCTATAGTAACTGTCTGGGGGCCGGCTGCTCCGACTGTGATTGTAAAATCACCCGGTGTAGCTGTTTCCGGGGCAAATCCCATAACTGACAGGAAATTGCTTGTATCAGAGGAACTGCCGCTAAAAGTAATATTTTCCGAATCAGGTGTGGTTACTATTAACTGGTCGTTGTTTGGACCTCCAATAGATACTGTTATATCACCATCAGCATCTTCTGCGGAAGCCCTAAGGGCTGCTTGCAGTGAAGATGCGACATCAGCCAGTGTGTCTCCTGACTCTACGGTAACTGATATATCAGAACTTGTTGTCCCGTCAGAGATATTGACTGTGAATACCCCTGTTGTAACCGTAGAGGTTGACTGCTGGCCTATATTGCTAATAGCATCCGTTGATGCAGCCGCAGGGGTTACTATATTTAAAGTTTTCATAATCTGGACAGGAAATGTTCCGCTGGTAGTGCTCGTTGCATTTTCAGTGCCGATTACTTTAAGGCCGTTTGGGTTTACCAGGAAACCGTTAGCATCTGTAGAGAAGTTTCCTGCCCTGGTAAGGAAAATTTCCCCGTCATAATTTTGCACTGTAAAGAAACCTTCCCCCTGGATATTCAGGTCAGTTGTCCTTCCTGTTGTTTGCACAGAACCATTGTCAAAGTTCCTTCCAATTTCTCCTACAGCAACACCAAGACCGATTTCACTCGGGTTGATACCGCCAACATCATCACTGGGCGCTGAACCTGCCGATAAAATTTTTGAAAAAAGTGTTTCAAAATTGATCTGGCTCGATTTAAAGCCTATTGTGTTAATGTTTGAAATATTATCAGAGATAACATTGACTTTTGCCTGGTTAGCCGCAATTCCTGATGCTGCTATAAATAATCCCTGTGACATTAATAACCTCCTATTATAAGTCCTTTTATAACAAATTAAGTCCGTTTTTTGCGTTTGTCATCCTGAGAGGCTGAACAACGCGAGGATCTGTCTTTTTGAGAATCTTGCAGTTGTACAAAATCTTCTCTCAAAATGAAATTTAGGTTTCTTCTGTTGTCTCCTCCGGAGTCTCTTTTACACTCAGGATAAGGCCCATTGGATATTCCTCTCCATCAATCACAATACTTGCGCCGTTTTTATAAATTTTTGCCTCTGTTACCTTTCCTTCCAGGGTTTCTGAGATATTCTCCGGGTCTATAAGCGTTACTGTCTGGCCGATAAATGAACTTGCATGTAATAACTGGTTTGATTGGGTGATAGTATCATTTAATTTCTGAAGTTCTGCTATCTGGGTAAATTGTGCCTGCTGGTTGAGCATTTCTGAATTATCCATAGGGTTCATAGGGTCCTGGTACTGCAATTGTGTCATCATTAACTGTAAAAATGCGTCCTGGCCCAGTTCGGATGTCCCTGTAGTCCTGTTCTCGTACCGTGTTACTTCTGCCTGGTTTTTCATGTCTGTGAGAATTGAATTTATTTCAGACTGATTCATAAAACCTACCTCCTTTTTATACTTTATAATCAATATTTCCTACTAAATTTCGCATTTTAGGCTTATCCGGGTCTCCTGTTTCTTCCTCAAAATCATAAGATTCCATTTCATTAGGGGCCTGGTCATTTTCTTCCAGGTTATCTTCTTTATCAGAGCCGGTATTTGTTTCAGAAGAATTGCCGTTTTCATCAAACTTGTTTGTACCGTCAAAATCATTTTCTCCTTTGGAAGAAGACGAGTCCTGGACATTAACAACCACTCTGTTTACGTTAACTCCCTGCTCGGAAAGGCCCTGCTTGAGAGAATCAAGGCCTTTTGCCAGCATATCTCTTGCCTGGTTATTTTCAACTGTAATTTGCGCTGTTAGCTCGCCTTTTTGTGTTACCAGGTTTATATTTACTTTTCCAAGGTTATCAGGTCTTAAGTTTATAGAAACTTCTGATTTGTTTGCTCCTAGCTGTGCAGAAGCGTTTTTAACCTGGTTTATTACTGATCTCTGGGTTGTTTCAGCCTGTTTTGAATTCAGGATTTTATCAAACTGTGCTGCTTTTTGAAGGTCAACATTCCGGGTATTCCCATCAGCAGAAGCAATCTGGTTCAGGTTAGTTTTAGTTTCCCGGCCCGGATCCTGCCGGTTTTGTTTGTCCATTGATTCGCTTGCGGCGATTTTTTGAGCTTCAGCATTTGCAATTATTTTTATATTTTCAACTTTTAAGTCTTCTTTAATATCAAGCTGTTTTGTATTTGGCGGAAGTGCAGCTTTGCTGTCCTCGTTTTTTTCTTTATTATTTGCTAATTCCCGGGTTTGCGGTTCTTCTTTATCGGTTTTTTCTTTAACTTCCGGTTCTTTAGCAATCTCTGCTTTAACTTCTTTATCAACTTTTTGCTCTACTTGTTTTGAAGCATTTTGCTCTGTTTTTACTTCTTTTGGTTTTTCCTGGTTATTTTCCGTTGTTACCGGATTTTTCTTTGTGGAACCTGTTTCTTTTTCATTATTTACGTCAACTTTTACTTCTTTTTTATCAAAATTATCTTTAATTTCCTTTTGCTCTACTTTTTGCTCTACTTTTACTTCTTTAGCTTCTTTAATTTCTTTTTGCTCTACTTTAATTTCTTTTTCAGCCGGTTTTTCTACCTGTTTTTCCCGGGCATTGGCTTTTTCCAGCATAAGTTTACCTGCTGTATCCTTTGTAGATTCTTTTATTACGGTTTGTCGGGCCTGTTTTTCATCGGGTTTATCCGGTTTGTTGGCTTCAGGTGAGACTTTTTCTACCGGAGCAGCTGCCTGTTCAGCATGTTTTCCGGCATTTTGCTCGACCGATTTATCTTCCGCAGAAGCCACAGGCTCTTTTTGTTCCTGTCGGGCCGGCTTTTTCTCTTCTACCCGGGAGATATTATCGGATATTGTATTTTTTTCTTCATTACTTTGATAGCTATTTGTTTCTGAGTAATGCTTATCTTGTTTTACAGGACTGTTCTTGTCGGAAAACGTATTATTATCATTAAAGGATTGCTCCTGTTCAGGGTTATTAAAAGGCTGTTCATAATTAAAGCTTAAATCTTCCTTATCAGGCTGAAAAAACTGTTCATTTTGCGATGTAAATTCTTTTAAGTAATTTTGCTCTGTTTTGCCGGGTTCAAACGTTTTCATTTTTTCATTATTAAAGTTATTACTTTTATTTGCTGCTTCGAAAATCTTCATGAAGCTGCTATAAGTATCTTTTGTAGAATATGTCGGCTCAAAATCCTTTTGTTTCTGATTAATATCAGTTTTTAGTAAATCCATTAAGATATTTGTGACCATTCATGAAACCTCAATCAAATGATAACCAATGATTTTCCCGCTTGCTTCGAGTCTGTTTTATAACCCCTTTAGCCTGTTTTCTTGTACCTGTTAGTCGCAATTTCGTCTATATTAATCATTTCCTGTCTTTCGATGTATTTTTTGAAATCCTCCAGGGCTTTTTCCTTTAGTTTTTCCATCATTGTTTTTTCTTTCAGGGCTTCCAGCATAAGTTTATTTTTCTTTTCAAGTTCTTTTTCTATAGTTTTTATTAGTCCATGCTGGTTTTTAATGTCCAGGTCCAGTTTTGACAGGTAATTTTGATGGCAAAAAATAAGAGTGTAATCCATTTTACCGGCTTTTATTATAAGTTCCAGGCCTTTTTGAGTCTGTTCTACTTCGCTGTAAAGGAATTCAAGAGCTTTTTTTGCTTCCAGCAGTTTATTTTGGACTTTGACAAACTCAAGCTGGCGGTCTTCGAACTTTTTTTCCCGCGCTTCAAGGACACTTTGTAATTTGAATTTAAACCCTTTCACCCATTTACCCCTGATCACGCATTGCCTATACTAAAATGAGTTAGTTTTCTTAAAATCGGGCAAAGCCCGACATTAAGAAAACGTCGCTCCTGCTTTGCCATACCGATTTATGTTAATTTATTTCATTTTAAGATTATTTATTGAAATCGGTATAGTTTAATAAGAGAGTACTCCATGAAGGGGGTTATCTTCATCCTCTAAAGAAAGTATTTAGATTTGAAGAGTAATTCAGGGATAAATTATGTATCAAATATGAATTTAAAATTTTTAGTAGTGGTCAATTAACGGCTGATAAGAATTTTTTCTTGCTGTCATTGCGGATAAAAAAATTACTTGCCAACATCAAATGGCTGCTCAAGGACAACAACCATTTTTGTGCCGATAGGAACTTTAACTTCCTTGCCTTTTCTCCAGAGAAGCCAGCCTAATCCAATTATTCCTCCGCCAGCTGCTCCGACTGCCGCACCTGTACCGGCGCTTCCTGCAATAGCGCCGATCCCTGTACCGATCAGGGTTCCTCCTGCTGTAACCAGGGCTTCTGTTTTAACGTTTTGAACAAGCTGGTTTTTTAAAGTACCGCCTTTTATGATTCCTGTATTATCCTCAGTCAGGACTTTGCCTGTAATAGGAATTTTAGAGGAATAAGGAGGTTTGATGCTGGTGAATTTAATTTCCATTTTTGCGTTTTTGCCTCTTCTGCCCGCATCCTGAATGTATGTAACCTGGCCTATAACCTCGCTTCCTGCGGGGACAATGATATTTCCGTCAACAGAGATGGGGTGGTTAAGTGTTGAAGTGAAGATTTCCCCTACGCTGACCCTTTGTGTATTGATATTTTCGTTTGTTATTATCTGAAAAGCAGTACCTACAGGGACAGTTGAAATTGTTCCCCTTAACGGTTCAGACGGGGCTGAAGTTGTATATGAGTTGTTATTGGTGTTTTGGTAGTAATCATTATTTTGTTGGTAATTATAATTATTTTTTTGCCCGTAATTATTTAAGTCATTAATGCCGGGTAGGGGCTGGTCTTGGGGCAAGGTTTGCTCCTCATCTAAAATCGGGGGTAAAACCATATATTCATCAGCCAGTGCAGGTTGTACAGGCAGCCCTAAAAACGAACAGGCAATTATTATTGATAAAATTCTACTTTTCTTCATACCAAACACTATTCATCTCCTACTATTAAATAATATTATTTTTAAACATATTTCAAATTTTAGCAAATTTTTTAAGAAAGTATAACTCAAGTTGCCGCCTATAAAAATTAGTAGTGCACAGTTAAGTAAATTTTATAGAATCGTCATTCTGAGCCGCCTCCCGCCATAGGCGGGGCGGGCGAAGAATCTCATTGTTTTAGACCTTGAGATCCTTCGGCAAGCCTCAGGATGACAGACAAAATTAATTTAACAGAGTAGTAGTGGTAATATTGTAACTGATGAACAACGTCATTGCGAGGCATAAAACTCTGCTGTTAAGCGGGAATTCAACATCCGAAGCGAAGCAGGCGGGCTCTGCCGGGAATGAACATTCGTTCCCGCCGGACGCATGTCCGCGTTTTCGCAAGCAATCCTTCTTCTTGCTATAGCGTTATTAAGATTGCTTCACAAGGCTACTTTAAGCTTGTATTCAATGATCCACGGCTCGCAATGACGACAAGAAAAAATTCTTAATCAGTCATTAATTGATCACTACTTAAAAATTTATAAAAAAAAAGCGGCTGCTGCATTAATGAGGCTATGCCCCGGCTAACTCAGAACCGCCGATTCCCTCCGGCTGGACAGGAGGAAATAAGCCCTGCAAAGC
>JANQEB010000133.1 GCA_028278605.1 Candidatus Gastranaerophilales bacterium | reverse complement strand
TTTTTTCAGCTCCTTCAGCCTTTGCTCAGCCTCTTCAATTTCATCCTCGTCCGGCGGGTTAAGAGGCAGGTCTACTGTTATGGGAACATGGTCTGAAACAGGGAAATCCAGCGCGTAGTTTAAGTCAAAAAGCGTCCTGCCAAAGAACGGCATGAGTTTTTTAAGCCCTTTATCTTTTTCCCCGGATAATTTACACGTTTCGCAGGGTTTTACAAATATCCAGTCCAGCTTAAACTGACCTATAACCCAGTCCTTGCTGAACATAAAAGTCGGCACAAACCCTTTAAGAGATCTTTGATTCGAGTTGGCAAGCATTCCCCGTTTGTTTTTAATTGACCTATGGCTGTTCCCGCTGAAATCAAACCTGCCGCCGTCCGCAAATTCTGTATCTTCAATAATATTAAATAATTTTCTTTCTTCATTAGGGGAAATAACCGGTACACTTACCACTGTAGGATTATTATGAGTTCTGAATATATTTGCTGAAAGGTTAATCCCCTTAACAGCGTACGTATAGGGAATTGCAAGGTAAACAAGGTGTTTTGCCATATAATTCAGGTCAGTTATTCTTTTTTTGATTTCCCTTCCAACTGTGGTCGGACGACCGTCTTTTGTGGTTGTATTAAAGTCGCCCGCCATTACTACCGGGTTTTTAATATGCTTTATCTTTTTCAGCAGATAGTCTGTCTGTTTATACCTGTACTCAGGAACAACCCTGTTTTCCAGGTGCACGGATATAACAGTTAAAGGCTGTTCCAGCCCGGGAATTTCAACATCAGCCAGCAAGGCTATCCTGCTTCCCCTTCTTATTTCCCGCAGCACACTCTCGTCAAATATCAGGTTCGCAGCCTTTCTCCTGGCGATTTCAAGGTTTGCTATCTTGTTTTTTTCGGTATTAAACCAGTCATAATAGTCAGGAAGCCGTACAATCTTTACGTTTTTAAGAGGATACCTGCTCAGGATTGCGTTTCCATGAAAGCCTTTATACCTTGATTTATCAACAACATAATCTTTGTCCGGAAATAAAATATTTTCCTCTGACCATTCATGGTCTTCCAGACCGAGATGAGTCGGGTCAACTTCTATGAATTCCACCCCGAAAGCGTAGTTAAAACCGAGCATCCTGGCAAATTCTTCGGCAACATTTTTATACCCTGTCCTGGGCATTCCTATATCAACCTCGTTTAGCAGGAATATATCCGTATTCCTGATAATTTCCGCCTGTTTTTGAATTTCTGCAAGTTCCTTTTTTTTCAGCTTTTTTTTTCTTTTTCTTACTTTCAGGAAAAAATCATCAGGGTCTTTAAAAATAAGTTTTATAGTATCAAATTTCAACCCCCTTGCGATATTCCAGCTTCCTACCCTTACAAATTCCCCTAAAACCGGATCTTTATTCAAGCTTCTGACCGGACGGGCAATAGTATTATCAACGACAGGGTTATAAAGTATCCTGCTCACCCTGCTTTTCAGGGGATTTTTAATATTTTCCACTATAGAGAGGGTAATCAGCTCGTTAAAACTCAGGTAGTGAATAAAATCTTTTTTCCCGACCGGGTAACTTCCGCGTAAATGAAGCTCAGCAAGCACATATGAGCTACTGAAAGTAAAAATCATTATAAGGATATGTGTTAAAAAAGTTTTTATTTTCATTTTTAAATATTTTTCTAGTAGAATAATATCAACTTTTACAGCTAAATCGGGGTTTGGCTTTCACTTTAATCAGGACAGGTTATAAGTTTAAACACCGGCGAATAGCGTTAATAAAAATATAGCAAAAAAAAAGCGAGAAAAACTAATGGCAAATTTTATATCGATTTTCAGGACTATCCTGTCTTTTATAGTAGCGGGAATTCTTTTTATACAAAGCGATACCGTATATATAGCAGCTTTTATCCTTACTGTAATTGTTATCTGGATGGACGGGCTGGACGGTTATGTTGCGCGGAAGTTCAATGAGACCTCGAAATTAGGCGCTGTGCTGGATATATTATGCGACAGGGTAGTGGAAAATGTTTACTGGATATCTTTTGCGGTTTTAGGCTGGTTGCCTTTATGGGTTCCTTTAGTGGTGCTTACAAGAGGAATCATTACTGACGGCTTAAGAAGCCTGGCGCTTGAGCAGGGTTACACCGCATTCGGGAAAACCACCATGATGCGGGATAAAATCGGAAAATTTATTGTAGCTTCAAATTTCAGCAGGTTTTCATACGCTGTGTTCAAGGCAATTGCGTTTGCACTGCTAATTGCTGCTCATACGCCCTCAGGTTATGAGTATAAACAGATTATTTCGGTTATTGCTTATACAAGCGCTTATGCTTCGGTATTTTTCTGTGTTGTAAGAGGCATTCCCGTAATTTTGGAGAGTAAAAGGTTTTTTGGGGAAGGCGATAAATGGATCAGGAAAATTTCAGAATAGTGCTGTATGAACCTGATATTCCGCAAAATACAGGTAATATAATCCGGCTTTGCGCCTGTACGGGAAGTTCGCTTTACCTGGCGGGGAAGCTGGGCTTTCATCTTACGGACAGGCATTTGAAACGGGCAGGGCTTGACTATATCAGGGATGTGAAAATTGAAAAAGCAGCCACATTAGCTGAGATTACGGAAAAATTTCCTGAAAATAATTTTTACTGGCTAAGTACAAAGGCTTCTAAGAGATATACCGACGTAAAATTCATACCCGGCGATTTTCTTGTTTTCGGCAGCGAGACCAGGGGACTTCCTGAAGAGTTGATTTTCCTTAACCGGGAAAATAGCCTTACCATACCTATGGCTCAGGGCAAAAGAAGCCTTAATTTGTCCAATTCTGTTTCAATTGTGCTTTATGAAGCTCTGAGGCAGAATTATTTTTTAAATTTTAATTGACGTTGGCAAACTATTCACTTATACTACTTTTCGGCAATAATTAACTCGAGTCGCCAATTAGCCCAAAGCCAGGATATGACAATGCAACATTTGCCAAAAAATTATAGAGAATCGAAAAGAGGCGGAGCCTCTTTTCCTCCTTTAGGGTGGCTGTGGGTGGGTTTTGGCAAATGTTGCATACATGCAATTAGCAACTCGAGTGAGTAGTGGCTAAAAGTTTAATGAAAAAAATTTAAGTTTTTTTTCAAACAGTCCCAAATAAGTCGTACTCAGAAGCAGATGTTATTTTTGCGGTTACAATATCTCCGGGGCTAAGAGGTTCGTCTGTGTCTATGTAGATTAATCCGTCAACCTCAGGCGCATCCCTGTAAGTCCTGCCGATTACCCGATTTTTGGAACCCACGGTTTCAACTATACACGCAACTTCCCTGCCTGTAAGCGATTCGTTAATTTTCCTTGAAATTCCCTGCTGAAGCTGCATTATTTGCTTTTTACGCATTTTTTTAACCCTTGCGGGAATTTGTGGTTTCAAAATATATGAGGGGGTGTTTTTTTCGCGGGAATACTCGAAAACACCAAGTTTATCAAACCTGTATTTTTCCGTAAAATTATACAAATGCTCAAAATGTTCTTCTGTTTCGCCGGGAAAACCGGTTATAAACACGGTTCTTATTGCACATCCAGGCATTTTATCCCTGATTTTTTCTATTATCTGTCCGTTATCTATTGCAGGACGCTGCATAAGCCTTAATATCTCAGGATGTGAATGTTGCAGGGGGATATCCACGTACTTCACGACCTTTTCAAGCCGTGCCATTGTGTTTAAAAGTTCTTCATCAAGTGAGGATGGATAAAAATACATTGTCCTTATCCAGGAAATTTCGTCAATGTCGTTTAATTGTTCAAGAAGCCTGCTTAAAGCGGGTTTGCCGTAAATATCCCTGCCGTAATTTGTGGTGTCCTGCGCAATAAGAATTACTTCATTTGCCCCTTCTTTGCCTAATTCCCGTACTTCTTTGGCGATTAGTCCAATGTTTCTGCTGGTGTATTTGCCTCTTAGAGATGGTATTACGCAAAATGCGCAGGAATAATCGCATCCTTCTGCAATTTTAATGTAAGACCCTACTCCGGCAGATATATGAAACCTCTTTGAATTATATACATGTCTGTACTCAGGGTTTTTAGAAACATCAAACACAGTTTCCCGGCTGTTTACAATATTATCAATGATTTCACCCACTTTCTGAAAATCACCGGTGCCGACAAAACCTGCTGCTTCCGGAATGGCCTCTTGTAGTTCTTTCTGGTATTTCTGGGCAAGACAACCGGAGATAACAACCTTTTTCCCTGATTCTATCAGTGGAAGTATTGTCCTGACTGATTCTTTTTCAGCGTCTTTTATGAAAGAGCAGGTATTAATTATTACAATATCAGCGTTTTTATCGTCAAGTGTAATTTCATAGCCTCTTCCGGCAAGGATTCCCAGCATGTTTTCCGAGTCAACCAGGTTTTTGGGGCAACCAAGGCTGATAAGGCTTATTACAGGTTTTTTATCCGGCATTTTTAGCATCATAAGTTTTAATTCACTTAATATTTTAACCGGGATAGGAGAAAAGAGCACCTGTACTAAATTGAAATTTATTAGTCGTTAATTGGTTAAAGTTGGTTAAAATTGGCTAAAATTTTGCTATGCCCGGCAAAATTTGTTAAAATCCGTTCAAATTTAACGGTAAATTGTAAAAGTTTATGACCTTTTCCCTTAAAAAATGGGATTTTGTTAATAAATTTAAGTTACACTTGAAAAAAGAGAGAAAAGGGAATTAGATTTATGTACAGAGACGATGTTATGGTGATGATCCTTGCCGGAGGAGAAGGCAAAAGGCTTTACCCGCTTACAAAAGACCGTGCCAAGCCTGCTGTTCCTTTTGGGGGGCGTTACAGGATTATTGATTTTGTTATGAATAACTTTATCAACTCCGGTTTTTACAAAATCAAAATACTCACACAGTTTAAATCAGATTCTTTGAACAAGCATATATCAAGGACCTGGCCGGCTTCACCGATTACAGGGCATTATATTGACCTTGTGCCTGCCCAGATGAGGACCGGAGCAGAATGGTATAAGGGAACAGCAGATGCCATCTACCAGAACAAAAACCTGATCCTGGACGAGGACCCGAATTACGTATGTATCTTTGGCGGTGATCATATTTATAAGATGAATGTCAACCATATGCTCAAGTATCACCGTAAAAAAGCCGCTGATCTTACTATTTCTGCCATACCTGTACCTGTAGAACAGGCACATCATTTTGGGGTTATGGTAATAGACGAGGATTGGAAGCTTATAGGTTTCCAGGAAAAGCCAAAAGAAAATCCCGCGACTATACCGGGTCAGCCTGATAAGGTTTTAGCTTCAATGGGAAATTATATCTTCAATAAAGACACACTTCTTGAGGAAATAACAGTTGACGCCGAGGACCCAAATTCAAGCCATGATTTTGGCGGCAATGTGATTCCCCGGATGCTCGGAAGGTATAACATGCTTGTATACGACTTCAGCAGGAACTTTATTAAGGGAATGACTGATTCAGAAATAGGTTACTGGAAAGATGCAGGTTCAATAGATGCTTACTGGCAGGCAAACATGGACTTACTTGCTCCTTTGCCTGAGTTTGACCTGTATAGCCAGGAATGGCCAATAAGGACAGAAAACTGTAACCTGCCTCCGGCAAAATTTATCTGGAGAGAATCAGAGCGCACAGGCATGGCAACTAATTCACTTGTATCAGAAGGTTCTGTAATTAGCGGAGGCCAGATTGACAGGTGTGTAATTTCTTTTAGTGCAAGGATAAACAGTTTTGCCCAGGTCGAAGAATCAATTATTTTTGAAAAAGTAAATGTAGGAAGATATGCCAAGATAAAAAAGGCAATAATTGATAAAGGCGTTGATATTTCGCCATACACAGAAATAGGTTATAATGTCGAAAAAGACCGTGCACGCGGGTTCTATGTTACAGACTCAGGAATTACCATAGTTCCTAAAGGAGCAACTTTATGATTTTTAAAAAAAGTGTACTTACACTTGTTCCGCTTATTATTTCGGCTTTTATTGCAGCTTTTTTATTTAATCACCCGGGCCTTGCTGTTGCGCCAAAGAAAAACCCTCTCCCGTCTGATTATCATACAGGTATAACCTGGAAAGAAGCCCAAAAAATTGATAAACCAATCGTTGTGAACTTCTATGTTGATTGGTGCAGCGCTTGCAGAAGGTTTGCTCCGATTTTTGAGAGTTATAGCAATGAATTTGGCTCAGACTACAGTTTTGTAATCGTTAAGACGGATGATCCTTATAATGAAAGCCTGGCAAGAGAATTTAGTATTTACCAGTATCCTACTGTTTTTCTTGTTGACAAAAAACACGATAAAAAAGTAAGGTTAAATCCCTATGAGTACTATGATAGAGACGCTTTCAAAGAAAAATTGGATAATTTTCTTAAACAATTATAGTGATCTTAAAAAGTAAACAAGACTTAATAAATGAAGGTAAAAAATAATAATAGCGGCACTTTAAGGGTTAGATGCATAACAAAGCCCAATGTTGTCAACTTAAGGCATTAAATTCCTCTTGCAAGATCGTCGGCTAAATTTCCTGCTATTGTTACCCGTCATTTTTTTACAGGATGTTTATACTGTCGATGACTTCCAAGCTGGTTAACCGGATACCCGACTAAATTGATTATTTTTCTGATTTTTATTTGCTTTAGTACTTTATATTTAGCTTGTAATAGTTTTATCATTAAATTAAGTTAAGAACCCTTAAAACAAAATTATATAAATACAATTTCTATCTGAATCAGAAAAATTAATTGGCAGTGGTATAAAAATACGTGATTTGTCATTGCGAGCCCAGTACCCGCCATGGGCGGGACGGGCGAAGCAATCCATCACCAAGTAGACTCAAGTGGATTGCGGAGCCTGTGCTGAGCGAAGCCGAAGTATCGTTTCACTCCTCGCAATGAAAATGAGTTACAAAAACGAAAACTAAATCGTTTTCGTTTTTGTACTCCTGCTTCGCAAATGACGCCACGTCAAAAAATACCACTGCCAATTATTTTAAGATTTTATCTGGATTTTTTAAGATCCATGGGCATGTTTTCCTTTCGTCAATCCAGTCGTCTCTCCTTGCTTCCCATGGGGGCAAACCCATTAAAAAATGTATATTAGCTGAATTTACTAAAAGATTTTCTTCTCTATGACTCAAAATTCTATCTTCCTCGCCTAAACCACAAAGTGCTATTTTTAATTGTGGCATACAATGTTTATCAATATTTTGATAGATTTCTCCTATTGTATTACTAATATCTTTTTGATTTTCTACACAGTTTGCATATTCGCTAAAAGCTTGTAATCTTGGATTTCCTGATATATCTACTAAATCTTCATCTTCTGTAGGAATCTCTCCCCTCGTAGCAGATAAAAGGATCTTCTCAGCAAGAGTTGGTGTATTCTTTATAGTCCATTCCTCCGCATCACGTGGACTGATTAGCCCAGCGTCCAATAAATCTTCAACTTTTTTAGCATCTCTGGCTAAAAAATCTCCTAACTCTTGATGACAGTAATCTCTTTTTCTATCTCCCTGTTCTTTTGGCATATTACCAAGATTCCAACCAGTGAAGTCCTTAACACACGCGTGGAATTTGAGTGCGCCCATCCACCAGGAACCTTTTGGAATTTCAAGATTTTGAATATTATTTTCTGCTGCCTGAGCGTCTGATTGTTCTAAAGCTACTGGACCAGGGCCAATAGTTGCGTCATTATCTCCTATAGCAATTGCAAAAGAATTTCTTTTCACTTCTTTAGCTGCTGGCGCTGCTACTGGATGGAAATTTTCTTCTGCCTGGGCGTCTGATTGTTCTAAAGCTACTGGACCAGGGTCAATAGTTGCATCATTATCTCCTGTAGCACTTGCAAAAGGATTTGGAGGACTCGCCGCCTCTAGTTCTGTTGGTGCCGGCGCTGCTATATCTGCTGCCGACCTTGGCGGCGCTGGTGCTGTTGGTGCACAAGGTTTAGTAGTTTCACTTAAAAAATCATTTATATTAAAAGATTCACCTGCTAAAAGATAACCTTTTCCATTAATAACTTTTTGCTCTCTCAGGTAATCTTCCAAGCGGTTTTGAGTATCACAGAAAGATTTTCCTGACAGCTTATTACCAAAAACATCTTCATCTCGAAGGGCCTGGGTCAGTTCTTCCAAAGTGTCTCCCCTTTGGACTTCATACACTCCATTATTGTTCTGCAAACTATTTTGCATGCCGGCTGAAATAGCACTTTCTATATAAGAAACTCCGGCACTTTCTCTACGCTCTGCTCTTCTTTGTTCCCAGAGAGAATCAGGATTTCTCACAGGATTAGCTGAGCCTGAAGTCCTGTTATCATTACTACGATCTCTACAATAATTAAATGATACGTTATTCCCCATTTAATACCCCTTTTTTTCCCATTTCTCTTCTTGCATTTATATTAATATAAAAACAAACATTATAAAAAAATTGCTATATTTTGTAAAATTTTTGATATGACTCTTACGCTCGGAATTTTGGACAGATTGCCACGGGCTCTCAAATTGTCATTGAGCCCTCGCAGTTGTACATGCTACATAATTTGCTGACAGTTAAAATAAAAAAGCAGTGAAAAAGAGGTTATGTAACCCCAATGACGGGTTAGTTGTTTTCTATAAATTTTAAGGAATTTTTATCAAGCTATAATTGTTTTTTAGCTAACCCGTCATTCGGGTTATGTAACATGAAAAAAAGTAACAATCTGATTTGATATTAGCAAGAAAAATGTTAAGAGTTTTTCAGACACCCTTTCAAAGAAGTGCTATATATTGATATTCGAGCCTGAGCTGTTACATAGTGAATTTTTAACAATAGCAACAAGGTTCGGGTCTTTTATCCTCGATAAAAGCAGTTCCTGGTCAATTTCTTCAGTTTGTCCCATTTTTGCAAGGGTTGTTATGACTTCTGTGATGACTAATTCGTCTTCTCCCTGTTTTACCGCTGCTTTTATCAGGCATGGGACACATTCTTCCGAGCCTGTCTCGCAAAGAACTCCAATAGCAGCGAGTTTTCTCTTTTTATCATCAGCCTCAAGCTCTTTTAACAGTCTCTGGAACTGTGTATCCCAAAAATTCTTATCTTCATATATTAAAAGGTGGTATATTTCGTCAAGTTCCACCAAAATATCCTTTTCTTCGTCGTATGTATACTGGGAATTCTCAATAAACATTGCAAATTTCTGCTTTGCTTTGATAAGGATCTGCGCATACCTGCCTGCAAGAGGGACCTGCCTTCTCTCTTTTGCCAGTGCAATCAGCTTTTCCAGGCATTCAAAAATGTTAAAATCAAGGATAACCCCTAAAGGCCATACTTCCGGGATACCCGAAAGTATGTTATCTACTGCTTCCAGCGCAAGGGCCTGGGTTTTTTCGTCTTTTGAGTCGAATAATTCTTTAATATCGGTTAAAGTTGCAATTTCTCCGGCTAACAGCTCTGCCATGCCGGAATTTTCCATTGCTTCAAGAATATTTATAGCCGCGTCTTTTTTTCCATACTTGGCAAGAAACTGCGCAGCTTCTATTCTATCCCATTCATCTTCTGATTTTAGCCGGTTAATATAATAGTTATAAGACTCCCGGTGCCCTAAAGAACCTAAAGCCTCTGCGGAGTTGCTTTTTAGCTGCTGGTAATAGCTGTTTGAAGCCTCAAAAAGAGCCTGTGCGGCTTTAGGATAGCTTACCAGACAAAAATACCTTGCGGCATATGTTTTTTCTTCAATGAAACCGTTTTGCAAAATTTCAAGCATTTTTTCGTTAAGCTCATCGTCAGAAACCCTGCTTAGGCCTTCTGCAATATACTCATCCCAGTCCCCTTCATGGAGTTTAAAAAGCTGGATTACTTTATCAACGTTAGCTTTGTTTATTTCATCAGCAAGGGTTTTGCCTGCCCTGTCCTTGATAAAGCTGAAAATAAAATCGGAATTTTCAAGTAAACACTGCCAGGCATCTATGTCAGGAGTGTTTATAATTATTTTTGCCGCTTCCCGGGATTTTTGCCTGTTCTTGTCCAGTAATTCGCTTGCTAATTTATTTTCCAGCTTCATTTTAGATCTCCGTAAAATATCTTTTAAGTTTATTATAGATTAACCAGTCTTAATTGGAAATTAGAATAAGTAGATAACTTGAATTGCTAATTAACTCGAGTTGCTAATTGCATGTATGCAACATTTGCCAAAACCCGCCCATGAATGAGCTACTGCGTTAGCTCCCGCTGCCGCGCACAGCCACCCTAAAGGTCGAAAAGAGGCTCCGCCTCTTTTCGATTCTCTATAATTTTTTGGCAAATGTTGCTCCTGGCTTTTGGCTAATTCGCGACTCAAGTTAATTATAAAAAACAAAATTCTTCAAAACGTCCTGTAAGGAACAAACAAAAAGTTTTTACATCTGTTTTGTATTTTACGTCATCCTGAGCCAGCTCGCCCTGCGAGCTGTGCCGAAGGATCTCAAGGTCTAAAA
>JANQEB010000131.1 GCA_028278605.1 Candidatus Gastranaerophilales bacterium | reverse complement strand
CTTCAATCCTTCTCTCTAATTCCTCTCTCTAATATGTGGTAGACTGAATTTTCGGCGAAAGCCGTTTTTTTTTGCCTTTTTTATAAGAAGCTAGAGCCTTGGCTCAAATGACAATCCGACTATTTTTGTCATATTAATTATGAATCTACACACTAGTACTCTGTTAAATTAATTTTATCCGTCATCCTGAGGCTTGCCGAAGGATCTCAGGTAATGAGATTCTTCGCCCGCCCCGCCTATGGCGGGAGGCAGCTCAGAATGACGATTCTATAAAATTTACTTAACTGTGCACTAGCTCATTTTAGTATAGCAGAAGGGTTAACTGTTTCCTTGAAGATTTTCATGCTGCAATATTCACCGCACATTGTGCATGGTTTCCCGTCATCTATTGCCTCGAAAACATCTTTATCAATTGCATACTCGGCCTGTTTATTCCAGTCAAGATCCACCCTTGCAATTGACATAAGCCTGTCTCTTTCTATAGAAACCTGCCTTCCCTTTGCAACATCAGCAGCATGAGCGGCAATTTTAGAGGTAATCACGCCTTCCCTGACCTGCTCAATATCAGGCAGACCAAGGTGTTCACTGGGTGTTACATAGCACAGGAAGTCAGCTCCGGCAACCGCCGCAGCTGTTCCGCCGATGGCTGATGTTATATGGTCATAACCAGGGGCAATATCAGTAACCAATGGCCCAAGCACATACAACGGCGCGTCAAAAGTTAATTTTTTGATAGTTTCAACCATGCCGGCAATCAGGTTAAAAGGCACATGCCCGGGGCCTTCGACCATTGCCTGAACCCCGGCTTTCCTTGCCCTTTGAACCAGTTCCCCGAGCACAATAGTTTCCATAACCTGCGCCCTGTCGCCGGCATCAGCGCCACAGCCGGGCCTTAGTCCATCCCCTAATGAAAGTGTGGCATCATAGGTTTTTGCAATATCAAGAAGCTCATCATAATATTCATATAAAGGGTTTTCCCGGTTGTGTTTTTTAATCCACGCTGCATGCATGGAACCGCCGCGGCTTACTATGCCTGTTAATCTCGGGCTCTGCTCAAGGCAATCAACTACAGCCTTTGTAACACCGCAATGAACAGTGATAAAATCAACTCCATCCCGACAGTGATTTTCTATCACCTGCAAAATCCTGTCCTTATCAACCTCCATAAAAGATTCCCGGCTGTTAATCGCATCAATCCCTATCTGGTAAACAGGGACAGTGCCTAAAGGAATTGAAGATTTCCCAAGAATTGAACGTCTTGTGCTGTCAATATCATCACCAGTAGAAAGGTCCATAACTGTATCAGCACCGGTTTTTTGAACAATTTCAAGTTTTTTTAACTCTTCGTCCAATCCGCTTTTTTGATGCGAAGTTCCAATGTTAGCGTTAATTTTTATGCTTAAACCCTTGCCGACTCCAACAGGGTTTATACCTTTATGGTTGACGTTTTTAAGAATTACAACTGTTCCCTGCGCTACTTTTTGCATTAATTCCCTGGTGTTGACCCCTTCTTGTTGCGCAACTTGCTCTATTTCAGGTGTTACATCATTGTTTCTTGCGGATTCGATCTGTGTCATGCCAATTTCCTTTATTTATACTAAAATGAGTTAGTTTCCGTTAAATCGGGCATAAATGAGGCTATGCTCCCACTGCCGCCGGCAAAGCCCGACATAACGGAAACGTCGCTCCTGCATGCGAAGCGGGTGTGAGCTTGTGAACTCATTCTCGCCATACCGATTTATGAATATTTTTTCATTTAACGGTTATTTATTAAAATCGGTATATTTGAAAATTTATTGTTTTAACCGGAATCAATTATATAATAAAAAGAGAAGACCGCTGCATAACTTATAAAATTAGTTTTTTGGATAGTGATAATATTGTAATTGATGAACAACGTCATTGCGAGGCATAAAACTCCGCTTATTAAGACGTTTTTCGCCTCGCAAGAATGACAGTTGTTTGTTGATTATAAAGATATTTTCCAGATAGGCTCTTAATAAACATTAAGTTTAATATCATTTTTTATAAAAATGTTTTACAATTTTAAAAAAATTTTATATAATATATATTGTGAAAGTTTATATTTTTAAATAATTATTTCTCTCTGCCTTAACAAGATTCTCCCTACTCTCTAACAAAATTTTTTAAAACTAAAAACCCTTAACTACAGCACCCTTTTTAACAGAGTGCCGGTTATTTATGTGTATTTAAAAAGGAGGTAAGGATATGAGTACGTGGAAAAACAGACTTATTGACAAAGCTCTATCATCTTACAACGTCAAACAACGCTACAGGTACCAGCTTTCTGACTACTTAAAGGAATGTGAGGATAGGCAAAGGACTTTTGAAAAAATTATGGACGACAATATTGATGAATTAAGCCGTTTTGTCTAAAATTGGTCTAAAAACCTGACATCATTATTAAAGAAAAGCCTGATATCGTTAATTGCAAATTTTAGCATGGCAAGTCTTTCTACTCCCATACCAAAAGCGAACCCGGAGTAGACTTCTGGATCAATATTTACTGTTCTTAAGACATTAGGGTCAATCATGCCTGACCCCAGAATTTCCAGCCAGCCTGAACCTGAACAAGTCCTGCAGCCTTTACCGGAACAAATTATGCATTGAACATCGATCTCTGCGCTTGGCTCTGTAAAAGGGAAAAAACTGGTTCTGAACCTTGTGGGCCTTGCCTGACCAAAAAATTGCCTTGTAAATTCATTTAAAACCCCCTTGAGGTTACCAAAGGTAACTTCTTTATCAACCATAACCCCTTCTACTTGATGGAAAAGATTATTCTTTCTGCTGCTAACAGTTTCTGCCCTATACACACGCCCAGGACTAATCACTCGCAGCGGAGGCATTTTCTTTTCCATCTCCCTTATTTGGGAATTTGATGTCTGGCTTCTTAAAAGCAGGTTTGGGGCATTTATTGTGTAGAAAGTGTCTTGCGTGTCCTTTGCAGGATGTTCAGGCGGAAAGTTCAGAGCGTCAAAATTGTAGTATTCAGTCTCAACTTCCGGGCTGTTTGACTCCTCAACAAGCGTGAAGCCCATCCTGTAGAAAATTGAAACAATCTCATTAATCGTAGCTGTTAATGGGTGCTGCTTTCCATATGCAACATAGTCCCCGGGCAAGGTTATATCAATTTTTTCAGCTTCCAGTTTTTGAGAAACACTTGCCCTGTATAAATTTTCATATATCTGACTAAGTGTCTGCTCAATTTCGGCTGCTGTTTTATTGGCAAGTTCGCCTATTGCCGGCCTTTCTTCCGGCGGAACATCCTTAAGCCCACGCTTAATAGTGTTTAACTCACCTTTTCTGCCGAGATATTTTATTTTTAATTCCTGTAATTCTTTTAAATCGTGGATTTTATTGATTTCTTCTATTGCCTGGTTTTTTAATTCTTCAAGTTTTGTTTTCATAAGCGCTTTTATCCCTGAGTATCAATCTAATAAATAATTATACCTGAGTAAATTCAGGATACAAATATTCTATAAATAACCCGAATCTTTAATTAACCCGAATTGCTAATTACATTTTTTCAAAATTCCTTAAAACACCCATGCGAAGCAGGAGCTTTAGTTTACTTTAGTTTACTTTAGTTTATTTTAGTTTGCGAATACAGAAGCTTTAGTTTATTTTAGTTTATTTTAGTTTATTTTAGCTTGCGAACGCAGAGGCTTTTTGTAACTCATTTTTGCCATGCCGGTTTATGAATATTATTTTCATTTAATGGTTACTTACTAAAATCGGTATACCAAAAATTATTCTGCCTTAAAGCCTCGTAAAGCACAACTGAAACTGAATTTGCCAGGTTAAGGCTTCTTTTTTTGTCTAACATCGGTATGGTCAGGCTATTTTCAGGATTGGAAAAAACAAACTCTTCCGGTAATCCTTTTGTCTCACTTCCAAACACAAGAAAATCCCCGGGCTTGAATTCAATGTCTGTATAGTTCTTTACTGCTTTTGTGCTCAGGTAATAAAAATTATTATCAGGAAACTTGTCTCTCAGTTCCTTCAAAGAAGCTGCTTTTTCAATTTTTACATCCCGGATATAGTCCATGCCGGCGCGTTTCATATGCCTGTCTGTCAGGTGAAAACCCAGTTTTCCCACAAGGTAAAGAGAACTGCCCGTACAGGAACACAGGCGGATTATGTTACCTGTGTTTTGCGGGATATCAGGCTCATGCAGTACTATTCTGAAACTTTCTTTATCCATTTTCCGCTTTCTTTAAAAAACCGCCTGCTTTCAAGGATTACCGGAATGCCCCTTATCACACAGAAAAACACCGATGCATAAGCGCAGGTATAAGCTGCAATGGAAATTGTTTGTTTATAGGGATATTCAGAAGGTAAATGGGCAATAATTAACAGCGCAAAGGCAAAGGCTTTAAATACAGCGTAGGAAAACCTGCTGAAATTGGATGCTACGATGAATTTTCCTATCTTACTCTGCATCATCGTGGTTTCTCCAAATGCAGTGTAGCCATGCTCAAGCGCCAGGCTTCTTAAACTGTCTGTTACTATTCCTCTTGTAAGCACCATAAGGGGAACCCATAAAGGTAACCATCCAAATACCGTAAATGATATCCAGTAGACATTTTCTACTATCCTGTCGCAAATAATATCAAGTAAAGCGCCCAGTTTTGAAGTTTCATTAAACTTTCTGGCGAGGTAACCGTCAAGTCCATCCATCCAGATAATAATTATAGTAAGGATAAAAGCTGTTAAGTAAGCGGTATTGCTGTCCATAAAAAGGATTCCCGCAACAATAAAACTTAAAAATGTCCTGAATATGGAGATAAAATTTGCCATTAGTTTTTCTCGCTTTTTTTTTGATATATTTTTTATTAACGTTATTTACCGGTGTTTAAACTCATAGCCTGTCCCGGTTAAAGTGAAAGCCAAACAACGGTTTAACCGTAAAAGTTGATATTATTCTACTAGAAAAATATTTAAAAATGAAAATAAAAACTTTTTTAACGCATATCCTCATAATAATTTTTACTTTCAGTAGCTCATATGTGCTTGCTGAGCTTCACTTACGCGGAAGTTACCCTGCCGGGAAAAAGGATTTTATTCACTACCTGGATTTTGATGAGCTGGTTACGCTCTCTATGATAGAAAATATTAAAGATCCCCTGAAAAGCAGGGTGAGCAGGATCCTTTATAATCCTGTCGTTGATAATACTATTGCCGGGCCGGTCAGCGGCTTGAATAAAGATCCGGTTTTAGGGGAGTTTATAAGGGTAGGGAGCTGGAATATAGCAAGGGGGTTGAATTTTGACACTATAAAACTTATTTTTAAAGACCCTGATAAATTTTCCCTGAAAGTAAGAAAAAGAAAAAAAAAGCTGAAAAAAAAGGAGCTTGCAGAAATTCAAAAACAGGCGGAAATTATCAGGAATACGGATATATTCCTGCTAAACGAGGTTGATATAGGAATGCCCAGGACAGGGTATAAAAACATTGCCGGGGAATTTGCCCGGATGCTCGGTTTTAACTACGCTTTCGGGGTGGAATTCATAGAAGTTGACCCGACCCATCTCGGTCTGGAAGACCATGAATGGTCAGAGGAAAATATTTTATTTCCGGATAAAGATTATGTTGTTGATAAATCAAAGTATAAAGGCTTTCATGGAAACGCAATCCTGAGCAGGTACCCTCTTAAAAACGTAAGGATTATACGGCTTCCTGACTATTATGACTGGTTTAGTACCGAAAAAAACAAGATAGCAAACTTTGAAATCGCCAGGAGAAAGGCTGCAAACCTGATATTTGACGAGAGTGTGCTGCGGGAAATAAGAAGGGGAAGCAGGATAGCCTTGCTTGCTGATGTTGAAATTCCCGGACTGGAACAGCCTTTAACTGTTATATCCGTACACCTGGAAAACAGGGTTGTCCCCAGGTACAGGCATAAACAGACAGAGTATCTGCTGAAAAAAATAAAGCAGATTAAAAACCCGGTAGTAATGGCGGGCGACTTTAATACAACCACAAAAGACGGCCGTCCGACCACGGTTGGAAGGGAAATCAAGAAAAGAATAACTGACCTGGATTATATGGCAAAACACCTTGTTTACATTGCAATTCCTTATACGTACGCTGTTAAGGCGATTAACCTTTCAACAAATATATTCAGAACTCATAACAATCCTACAGTGGTAAGTATACCGGTTATTTCCCCTAATGAAGAGAGAAAACTGTTTAATACTATTGAAGATACAGAATTTGCGGACGGCGGCAGGTTTGATTTCAACGGGAACAGCCATAGGTCAGTTAAAAACAAACGGGGAATGCTTGCCAACTCCAACCAGAGATCCCTTAAAGGGTTTGTGCCGACTTTTATGTTCAGCAAGGACTGGGTTATAGGTCAGTTCAAGCTGGACTGGATATTTGTAAAACCCTGCGAAACCTGCAAAGTAGACAAAAGGGATGCTGATAAAAACTTAAAAAAACTTATGCCGTTTTTTGGCAGAACCCTTTTTGACTTAAACTATGCACTGGATTTCCCGGTTTCAGACCATGTTCCCATAACAGTAGACCTGCCTCTTAACCCGCCGGACGAGGATGAAATTGAAGAGGCTGAGCAAAGGCTGAAGGAGCTGAAAAAA
>JANQEB010000070.1 GCA_028278605.1 Candidatus Gastranaerophilales bacterium | reverse complement strand
GGCGCGCGGCTGCATGAATGAGGCTATGCTCCCGCTAACGCAGAGCCGCGCGCCTCTTTTCTATAAATTTTAAGGAATTTTTATCAAGCTATAATTGTTTTTTAGCTAACCCGTCATTGGGGTTATTTAGAGATTCACGTATTTTATTATAGCAGTAGATGATTTCAGGCAAAAACCGGACTTTTATCTACGTTTGTCCAAATTCCCCCGGTAAAACATTAAAAAACAAATAATCAATGAAAACCAGCATATATTGCTGTACCAGTCTGGCAAAATTAAATATATAACTAAGTCCGCCGCTTATTAACAGTATCAGCAATATAGGAAACCCGAACGGCGCCAGATTGTAATAAGACCTGGCAAGCTTATCAGGAAGCAGGTTAGCAATTATATTTGAACCGTCCAGGGGAGGAATCGGCAGGAGATTGAAGATTCCAAGGGCAATGTTAATCCTGATAATCATACCAAAAAGCATTATAGCAAGCATAATCAGCCCATTGCCTTGCGTGAAAGGGTCAGTGGAAAAGCTTACAACAAAAAAATAAAGAACCAGGCTAAATATAAATGCAAGTATAAAATTGCTTAAAGGCCCGGCAAATGCTACCATCATTAATTTGGGCTTATCTATGATATTGTTTGGATTGATTTCTACGGGTTTTGCCCAGCCAATTCCCACAATGAAGAGCATAAGGGTTCCGACCGGGTCAAGGTGAGCAAACGGGTTGAAAGATAATCTTCCCTGCAACTGTGGCGTCGGATCCCCAAACTTATACGCTGTAAACCCGTGCGCCCATTCATGCACTGTAATGCTTATTAAAAGAGGAATTATGAGAATTATTATTGCGACTACAAACTGCAGCGGGTCTGATAATAATAATTGTATCAATTGAAACAGTAACATAGGTTATAAAAATTCCTTTTACTTTTGCCATTGAATATAAATTTACATTAAAAATAAAATTAATGGCAGGGCTATATTGATTCCAAAATAAATTTTGGATTTCTATTGGGGTTTGATGTAGGGCACCCATCCTAATGATGATAGGTTATTATATTCATATTCTTAATTGAGGCAATTTCCGGGTAAATATATATAATTGTAGAAACAAAGTATGACTGATAATTATGTATAAAATTCTAAGAAATTTCTTTTTAATTACACTTGTCTGCTTCTTGTCGAATTCATCCGCCTGTGCCATAAAAATCGGTTTATACACACAATATAACGACAAAATTACAGTCGGGGTTTCTAAAGGCGGGGTCATTGAAAATGCAAGAACAGGCAAGTATATCTTGCTTTTAAACCCGATGAAGCCATACAAAATTAGTAAGCAAGGGGATTATATCCGGATCATTATTAATAACCAGCCATACAGAATAAGGGCAAAAGAAATAGTTGTCAAACCAACTCAGAACAATGGCCTGGTTTTTACCAAAAATCGCTGGTATAAAGGTCAATTGCTTGTTTTAAACGACAGCAAAGGCTTAATCGTAATCAATGAACTTGATATGGAAAACTACATAAAAGGGGTTGTGCCTTCGGAAATGCCTACCAGCTGGGAAATGGAAGCACATAAAGCCCAGGCAATTGCAGCAAGAAGCTATGCTGTTGCCAATATGGGTAAACGGCTTGAATACGGCTATGACCTCAAAGACACACCACAGGACCAAAATTACATCGGGGTTTCTGCTGAAACTGTGCAAACAAACAGGGCTGTAGACGCAACACGCGGCCAGGTCCTTGTCTATAAAGGCAATGTCATACCGGCTTATTACCATGCAAGCGCAGGCGGCAAGACTTTATCAGCAAAAAGAGTTTGGGGCAAGGACTTACCTTATATAAAACCGGTAAGCTCATTTGATGATAAGGTTCCAAAGAGCGGGCACCGCGTCGGAATGTCTCAAAACGGCGCTCAAAATATGGCTAAACAGGGTTATACTGCATATCAAATTCTTGGATATTTTTATAAAAATGTAATGCTAAGAAAGTTGTATTAGCAATCATTGTTATGGCAATCAAATAAGTATGACAAAATTACGCCATCTTATACCACATGCTTATTTATAGTGGTCTTATAAAGTTTTTTAGCTAACTGGCGACTTATGCTAATTTATACTTTCTTCACTAATCTCATGATTCTCAACAGAATCAACATCTTCCTGCTTTAAAGGCAACTTAAACCCAAAAGTGCTTCCTTCTCCGGGTTTGCTCTCAACAAAAACCTCTCCGTTATGATGTTTTTCAATTGTAATTTTAACCAGGTGCAAACCTAGCCCCGTACCTTTTACTGAATGCACCTTATTCTCAACCCTGTAAAACCTGTCAAATATTTTATCTAAATGCTCTCCGGGGATTCCAACCCCGCTATCTTCCACGGTAACCTGTAAGTAATCACCTGTCCTGTCAATTTCCGCCCTGATCTTGACTCTTCCATTCTCATAAGAGAATTTAATCGAATTGGAAATCAGGTTATTTAGAGCCCTTTCAATACTTTCAGAGTTTATCATAACCTGCGGTAAGTCAGGCTCTGTGATTATGGAAAATGTAATGTTTTTTTCTTCCGCAATAATTTTTATTGACTCAACCGCACTTTCCAAAACCGGCCTGATGTCTTTTAATGACTTTTCCAGGGTAATATTAGGCGCTTCAAGGCGAGAGAAATCAAGGATATCATTGACCATTTTATTTAGCCGTGCTGATTCCTGGTCAATTACAGAGATAAATTCCCGTCTTGTTTTCTCGTCAAATTCCTCCTCGTAGTTATAAAGGGTATCTATATAGCTCCTTATCACAGTAACCGGTGTTCTCAGCTCATGGCTGACGTTGGATATAAATGAATTTTTCATCCTGTCAATTTCAGCTTCTTTTGTTATGTCATGAAGGACTATTACATATCCCAGATACTCGTTATTCAGTGAGAAAAGCGGGGAAATTATGGTCTTGAAAATTCTTTTATCAACTCTTATCTGGCAATCAAGGTTTTGTGCTTCGTTACCTTCATATGGAGTATCCTTAAATTGTTTTACTTTTGCGGCAAAACAAATTTCCCCGTTTTGATCGTAAAAATCCGTTATTTTTGAGGAAATTATTTCCTTAGCTTTTGTCTTTAACATCCCCAGCGCTGAATTATTAACAAGAATAATCCGGTCTGCCCTGTCGCAAACTATAACCCCGTTTGCAATACTCATAAGCACAGCTTCCAGCTTGTTTCTTTCATAAGTCAGCTGGTCAATATTCTTCTCTTCGTACTGTCTTAACTTGGTTGACATATTGTTAAACGACTCAAACAAACGCTTAATATCACCCCAGAGGTCCCTTGACTTGATCTTGTAACCAAATTCCCCTGATGAAATCCTCATTACCCCCTCGGAAAGCAGCTTAATTTGCCTTGTAATAAGCATTGTATTGATAAACACCGCAGCAATAGAAAGTACCCAGGCTATTGTGAACACAACGATCATCAGGTTTCTTGTGGCCTTGCCTACAATTTCCATTGTATGGCCGGTCAAACCAATGTGCACAGAGCCTATAACTTCTTTTTTAAGGCCGGACCCAACTGTTAAAGGGTGGCTGACTCTAATTTCCCGCTTATAATCCCCGGAATCACTTAACCCTGTAAAATTGTTTGTGTATAAGACTTTTCCCGTGCTGTCAACATAAACAATGGAAGAAATGTCTTCGCTGCTGGAAACTACGTTTTCAGCGTGTTTTTCCAGCTTTAAAAGAGTTGTTTTGTCATCAGAATTTTTAATAAGCTCAGCAGTTTCAACAGCAAAAGTTTTAGCAAGCATTGTACCGAAGTTTCTGTAGCTCTCAAGTATTGTTTTCTGGGTGTTGTTAATGACAAACCAGGCAGTTGCCACGATAAGGAGCGAACTTATGATTGAACCGAAAATAATAAGTTTATTCTGGGAATTAAGACCAACAATACCCTTATCTTCCTGCTTTTTAATAAAATTAAGAATATCACTCATTTTATTATTTTTTTCCCCAATTTAGCCTGCTATTGCAAGTTTTCTAAAATTGCATTACTGACCGCTTTTAATGTTGCAAACACTCCTCTTCCCTGGATCGCTACAGCTTCGTAGCCCGGAAAACCATATTTGTTAAGGTCGCCTTCAAGTTCATCATAACTTAAACAGGCCGGAAGGTCTCTTTTATTGTATTGTAAAACAATCGGCAGTGTTTCCGGCTGCAAATTATATTCTTTGAGGTTTTGCAGCATGTTGTTAAAGCTGATTATGTTATCTTCTTTTTTTTCCGGCGCCGAATCAGCCACAAATACAATTCCGTCTACACCGTTTAAAATTATTTTCCTGGCAGCGTTATATTCCATTTGCCCCGGTGTTGTATAGAGGTTAAATGTTGTCTGGAAGCCTTTTACATTGCCTAAACTTATTGATAAAAAGTCAAAAAACAGTGTTCTTTCATTAAGCCCCTCAAGGCATGTCATGTCTGACCTGATAGCTGAATCAAGCGTATTATGAATATATGTTATATTACTTGTTTTGCCGCTTTCGCCTGACCCGTAGTATACGATTTTACAGGTCAGTTTGCGGTCAGCATAGTTTACCAGTACCACAAGTATGAACTCTTTTTCTACAAAAATGGATATTAACGCATAGTATAATTATCCATTAATTTCAGGCTTTGTACAAGTTATTAAGTTTGTAACCGCTATGTCGATGCGATTATCTTTTATACTAATTAACAATTCGAGTTAAAATAAGTAAATTTTGTAACAAATTCTATAAATTTTGTTTATTTTCTGGCATGTTATATATTTATGTGATTTAAATAAAGTATAAAGACGAGTGTAATATAAAAATAAAA
>JANQEB010000044.1 GCA_028278605.1 Candidatus Gastranaerophilales bacterium | reverse complement strand
CAATCCACTTGAGTCTACCTGGTGATGGATTGCTTCGCCCGCCCCGCCCATGGCGGGTACCGGGCTCGCAATGACAAATCACGTATTTTTATACCACTGCCTACCTTTTTGAGTAATGCTTGCTCACAAAAAACAATGCCAAATATAGTAAACTTTGATGCACATTAAACAATTGATAAACTTATTTGTTTAGTACTATAATTTTTCAATACAATTGTGTTTAAGCTTAATGTCAAAATGAGCAATAAAGACGATAAGGATAAAAATATTTTTAATGACCAGAGCCCGTGTTTAAAAAGAAAACAACGGTTTGATTCTGTTATCAAAGCTGCCAGGGAACAACGATCTGAAGAATATTTCGGATTAAAATGGACTCTAAAAGCGGTTTTAGTAAGCTTTTTGTTTTTAGGGGTCATATTTTACCTTGCGGAAGCCGAGAAAAACCCCAATCTTATATCAGTAAACGACGTTATAAAACGCACCGGGGTGCGTTCAAAATGGATGACCCTTACCGGGACAAAAAATATCCTGGTTCTTGGTGTAGATTCTAACGGCAGGATGACTGACCCGTTTTTTGGTACCAGAAGCGATACTATAATTGTTTTGAGCATTGATAAATTTGCAAAATCAATTAATGCAATTTCTATTCCCAGGGATAGCAAGGTTTTTTTAGCTAAAGGACAGGGTACAGACAAGATAAATGCTGCTCATGCATTAGGGGGAGCTGATCTTTCGGTAAAAACAATCGAAGAAACTTTTGGAATCGACGTAAGCAACTATGTTGTGGTCAATTACGAAGGAATACGGGAATTCGTAAGGACAATCGGCGGTGTTTCCATAAATGTGGAAAAGAGAATGTACTATAGGGACAGGACAGCCGGCTTAAAAATAGACCTTAAGCCCGGCTATCAGCTTTTGAATGCTGAACAGGCAGAGGGATATCTCAGGTTTCGCCATGACACATCAGGTGATATCGGCAGGATCAGAAGACAGCAATGGTTTTTAAAAGCGGTTTTAAAAAAACTAAAAAGCGGTGAAGCCATCTTAAAAGCCCCTGAATTAATTGAAATATTAAGTAAAAACGTTAAAACAGACCTTAACCTTTTTGAAATTTCAAAAATTTTAAGGATAGCAGGAAAAATCAGGCCGGAAAATATCCAGGTAGCAACTTTACCGGGAAAACCCTCAAAATACGGGGCTATTAGCTATTGGATACTTGATACTGACAAGGCACAGACGATCATTGACAGGCTTATTTATAGGGAAGACCCTGATGAGGATTCAAAAGAGATTACAATAAGCCTTTTTTACCCTTCCCAAATGGCTGGCAGGATAGATAATATTGTAGATAATATACACTCAGCTGGATTTATAGTGAAATTCCGGGCTCAGGAAAATAATCATTTTTCGCAAATAGTTGCCCATACAAAAAGAGCGGCTTTTAGCAAGGTAAAATCCCTTAAAAAGGAAATTCCAGAGCTTGGTAATTCCCAGTACGTTGTAGAGCCTGATGAAAGCTTATATCCATATACAGATTTCACTATTATTATTGGTGATCAGTGATTTTATATGTTGCATATTTAAAGCGGGCGGCTTCGCCGCCCGCTTCTGTATTATACCGATTATTCCGGAGTTTTTCCTAACAATTCTTTAATTCCGCCAATGGAACTAAGCACGCCGGTTGCCTCAATCGGCAGGTACACAACCTTGTTATCCCTGCCTGAAACCATTTCTTTCAGTGTTTCTATGTATTTAACGGCAATCAGGTATTGGGCAGGATCGCTTGCTGTTTCTTTTACAGCTTCAGTAACAAGTTTTATAGCTTCTCTTTCGGCATCAGCAACTTTAATTCTCGCTTCAGCCTGGCCTTCAGCCCTTAAAATAGCGGCTTTTTTATCGCCTTCCGCCTCAAGAATCGCAGCTCTTCTATCACGTTCAGCTCTCATCTGCTTTTCCATAGCTTCCTGAATATCTCTTGGCGGTGCAATATCCTGAAGCTCAACCCTGTTAACCTTTACCCCCCATTTGTTAGTAGCTTCATCAAGAATTTCCCTAAGTTTAATATTGATTGTATCCCTGGAAACCAGTGTCTGGTCAAGTTCCATTTCTCCTATAACGTTTCTGAGAGTTGTCTGGGTAAGTTTTTCAATTGCCTCCGGAAGGTTTGCAATCTCATAAGTAGCTCTGACCGGGTCAACAATCTGGAAGTATAAAAGCGCATTTATTTCGATTCCAACGTTATCAGCGGTGATTACCCGCTGCTTTGGAAAGTCGTATACTGATTCCCTGAGGTCAATTCTCTCTGCTTCACTGTAAATATAGTAATTTCTGCCCTGAAGATCTGTTTTTACCATTCTCCACTTGATTTTTCTCGGTTGTTCATAAATCGGGATTATTATATTAATTCCGCTTTCAAGCTTCCGGTCAAACCTGCCGAATTTTTCGACTATCATTGTTTCAGCCTGGTGAATAATCTTGATGCCGGAGCTGATAAGTGCGATTACAAAGATAATTAAAAGTATAAAAACAACAAATACAATTGGCGGCATAACCTTTTTTCCTCCTTTATAAACCTAATTTTCCCTTTCTACGTAAACGGTAATGCTTTCTGCCCTTATAACCCGGACAGAAACCCCTTTTTCAATGTTTTCGCCTGATTCTGAATAAGCCCTCCATAAGTCCCCGTTAATTTTGACACGGCCTTTATTTTGCGAATTAATTATTTCTTCGGTAACAACACCTTTTTTATCAACAAGAGTATTGAGCCCCAGTTCCCTGGCATGGTTTTTGCCCTGAATAAGTTTTTTTGCAAACGGGCGGACCATCGCAAAAACTATAACGGCAGCAATAGCAAACGTTGTAATTTGCACGGCCGGTGAAAAACCGATAAATGCCGGGATACCGGCAATAAGGCAGGAAATTCCTATACTTGCAAAAAGGAAGTCCGCTGTAAAAACTTCTATTATTAAAAACAGGATTCCTGCGATTAACCAGATATATGCATAGTCCATAAATTCACCTCACAAAAAGCTTTATAAGGACATAAAAATTATAAATTAGTTGAGATGAATAAATATCATCTACATAGCTTAATGTTTATAATTAACCTGAATCGCTAAATTGCTAAAAACTGATGATAGCCGGATGGAATTTCTAAAAATTCCATAAAAATTAATTGGCGACTCAGGTTAATTATATCGCACTTAGGTAGTGGTATTTTTTGACGTGGTGTCATTGCGAAGCAGGAGTAAAAAAACGGAAACGATTTAGTTTTTGATGCGAAGCAGGTGTTCGCGAGAACTCATTTTCGTTTTTGTAACTCATTTTCATTGCGAGGAGTGAAATGACGAAGCAATCCACTTGAGTCTACTTGGTGATGGATTGCTTCGCCCGCCCCGCCCATGGCGGGTACCGGACTCGCAATGACAAATCACGTATTTTTATACCACTGCCGTAAATTTTATAGAATCGTCATTCTGAGCCGCCTCCCGCCATAGGCGGGGCGGGCGAAGAATCTCATTGTTTTGTATTTTACGTCATCCTGAGGGATCCGCTCCCCGGTGTTAT
>JANQEB010000043.1 GCA_028278605.1 Candidatus Gastranaerophilales bacterium | reverse complement strand
TAGAATTGTTCATATTTACATCCTGACACTTCTTTGATAAAAAGACGAATCAGGATGTTTCTTTTTTATGAATTTTTTCTATTTTGCGTAAGTCCTGTATTGAATTAATTACATCTGTATATGCACTAGTAGATGACGTAATTAACCTGAACTGCTAAATAGCTAAATTTAGCAGTTCAGGTTAAAAAGTAAGTTTTGTATAAATTATTTTTTAATTATTTTTTAAAATTATATTTTTAATATCAAAATTTAAAAAACAGGCTTAAACTTAATAACCATAGGTTAGTTCACGATCGGCAAAAATTGCCGCAAATTGCCGACGATTTTTGAAAATCAAGCCTTTTTTTTGATTTTTAAAAATCCAAGTTTTTAGCCAGCCGCCTATTGATTTATCGCCCCAATAAGCTATATAATAAAGAGTATCTTATTCCTACGCCTTCCTATAACCTTAAACAGGCTTTATTCCTTATTTAAAGATGATTTAAATTCTCGGTAATTTTCGCACTTTTTCCGGTAAAAACCGGTAGTAAAATATTCACCAAGTTTGGCACAAATATCGCTAAAAGATAATAATAACGGGACTTTTATAAACTAACTACTTTTGTCATACCCCCCGCCTCTTTATACAAACGATAAGAAAAATCTGTTCTTTGAACTTCTCCATCCGGCCCCTCAAGTTTTACCCACCTTCTTCTCTCCCCCATACTCCAATGCAGGGTTTATTACTACAGGTGCTACGTCAGTCATAAATTCCTTCCTCCCTTAATTTCATAAATATGCTAACTTAATATTCCTTCCTGTATATTTATAAAAACAGACAGGAACAAAAAATTGCTTAAATATTTTAGAATTTTTTAAGGCAAACCAAAAAACTATGCGCAATCAAGCGAGCAGATTTTTATGTCTGATTTAAAATGATTTCTGACCAGATGTTCAATCTCGCTATCCGCCCTTACCCAATAATTAGAAGCAGCAAGGATTTTCAGCATGCTGCCGTTGTTTTGCACGTTGAAAACAACAGGATCACTGCCTTTATGACCGGACAGAATATCCTTTAAAGCCATCATTTCTTCAAATCGGGTTTCCCGGTTAAGGTAGATATTAACTATATTACAGTTTTCCACCTTAGAAACCTCGTTAATAAT
Organism: Candidatus Gastranaerophilales bacterium; assembly: GCA_028278605.1. GTDB lineage: Bacteria > Cyanobacteriota > Vampirovibrionia > Gastranaerophilales > UBA9971 > JANQEB01. Next base: position 7,735 of record JANQEB010000043.1, on the reverse strand, counting down.
AACGCTTATCTGGGTTTCATCATCCCCGCGAAGCTGTATCTTCCCTCCAAGAATAACCTTTGACTCAGGCTCCAGGAAAGAACCGAACTTATCAAGGATTTCGCTGTAAGCAACAAAATCAACCTTACCGGTGAGATCCTCGATGGTTCCGACTTTCAGCATTTTGTTTGACTTGGTAAACACCTGTTTTACGTTAGTTATAAGCCCGCATACAGTAACGATTGCCCCTTCCTTGATTTCCTTAAGCTCGGCTATATTATGCGTTGTGAGGAAAGGAAGCTGATCCCTGATCCCTGAAAGAGGATGACTTGTAACGTAAAAACCCAGGTATTCTTTTTCAAAGCTCTGGATTTCGTTGTCAGGAAACTCCTCATCTGAACCTTTCATCCGGAAAATCGGGGTGTTTGAGGCTCCCATTGCGGCAAAAAGGCTCATCTGGCCGCTTGCTTTGGCTTCATTTTCCTGAGTGGCCGAGCTTATAGCAGAATCAAGATTTTCAATAATCTGCTTTCTGCTCTTTTCTATTTTAGAGAAGGCTCCTGCCTTGACAAGGCTTTCAAGAGTCCTTTTATTAAAACATTTCAGGTCAATTTTAGTGCAAAAATCATAGAAAGAGTTGTACTTCTCGGATTCCCTTCCTTTGATTATTTCGTCTACAACTCCCCCTCCTACATTTTTAACCGAGCAAAGGCCAAACCTGATACTGTTTTGGTCAGGTGTAAAGTCTGCCTTTGAGCTGTTTACGTCAGGCGGAAGCACTTCAATTCCCATTTTCTGGCATTCTGCAATGTATTGCTGAATTTTATCCTGGTTAGAGCTTACGCTGGAAAGGAGAGAGGACATGTATTCAACCGGGTAATGGGCTTTTAAATACGCTGTCTGATAGGCAAGAAATCCATAGGCAGCAGAATGCGACCGGTTAAAACAGTAAGCGGCAAATTCAAGCATTGTTTCAAACAATTCTTCGGCAAGGACAGTGTCAACGTTATTTTGCCGGGCACCGGAAAGGAACATTTCTTTTTGCTTGTTCATTTCATCGATTTTTTTCTTACCCATTGCCTTTCTTAAAATATCTGCCTGTCCGAGCGTATATCCTGCAAGCGCCTGCGCAACCTGCATTATCTGCTCCTGATAAACAATTGTGCCGTATGTATCTTGCAAAATCGGTTCCAGAGCGGGGTGTTTGTATTCAATCCTCTGACGGCCGTGCTTTCTCTGGACAAAATCCCCTACCATCCCGGAATTCAGCGGACCAGGCCGGAACAACGCAACAAGCGCGCCAAGGTCTTCAAAAACCGAGGGCCTCAGGTCTTTTACCAGGGTTTTCATCCCTGATGATTCCAGCTGGAAAACCCCGTCAGTATCGCCTTTTGATAACATTTCATACACAGCTGTATCATCAAGAGGGATATTATCTATATCAAGCTCTATACCGTGTTTTTCCTTAATTATCTTGACTGTCCTGTCAATAATGGTAAGGTTTCTAAGCCCAAGGAAGTCCATTTTTAGCAGGCCAAGCTTCTCAAGATCACCCATAGGGTAAGTTGTAATAACAGCTTTTTCTTTTGAATACTGGATTGGAACAATATCAGTCAGTGGATCCCTGGAAATTATAACCCCGGCAGCGTGTGTCCCTATGTTAAACTTAACCCCTTCAATAGATTTTGCCTGGTCAACAAGCTCTTTTACCCTTGGGTCTTTATCATATGCTTTTTTAAGATCCATTCCCTCTTGCAGGGCATCGTCAATTTTAGTTTTTGGAAGCGAAGGGATCATTTTTGCAAGGCGGTCAGCTTCTGAATAGGGGATATCCATTACCCGCGCAACGCTTTTAAGCGCAGCCCTTGCTGCAAGGGTTCCAAAGGTGATGATCTGGCACACTTTGTCCTGTCCATACAGCTCAGAAACGTAGTTAATAACCTTATCGCGCTTTTCAATGCAGAAATCAATATCAACATCAGGCATGCTTATCCGTTCAGGGTTTAAGAATCTCTCAAAAAGGAGGTTATGGCGCAACGGGTCAATCTCTGTAATGGCAAGGGCGTATGCGACAATGCTTCCCGCTGCTGAACCCCGCCCCGGCCCAACAGGAATATCATTGTCCCGCGCAAATTTTATGAAGTCCCATACAATCAGGAAATAAGCGGAAAATCCCATTTTCTCTATGATTTTAAGCTCATACCTGACTCTTTCCTCAATTTCAGGGGTTATTTGTTCATAACGTTTTTCTAAGCCTTCTCTTACAACTTTATCCAGGTATGATTCAACTGAATGATTAGGCGGTATAGGATAATCAGGAAGTATTGACTTGCCCATTTCCAGGATCAGATTGCATTTATCAGCAATTTTTACTGTATTTTCAATTGCCCTGTTAAAAGTTTCCTCATCAAGCCAGCTAAATGCCTCTCTAAGTTCATCTGAGTTCTTTATATAAAACTCATTATTAGGAAATTTCATCCTTGAGGGGTCTTGAAGGGTCTTTCCTGTTTGCAGGCAAAGAAGAATATCATGACTTATTGCGTCTTCTTTCCTTGTATAGTGGCTATCATTAGATATAATTAGCTCAATATCAAGCTCTTTAGCGATTTTTATAAGGTCAGGATTGGTCATTTTCTGGCCTTCTATGCCATGGTCCTGGAGTTCAATATAAAAATCCTCTCCAAACAGCTCTTTATAGTATTTAGCAGCTTCTTTTGCCCCGTCTTTATTTTTATTAAGAAGTTTTTTGGGAATTTCCCCGCTGAGACAGGCTGAAAGAACAATTAATCCCTCTTTATGCTTTTCCAGAAGCTCTTTATTAATTCTGGGCTTATAGTAAAAACCGTCTATATGAGCCATGCTAGACAGTTTTACAAGGTTCTGGTAACCTTTTTTGTCTTTAGCCAGCAAAACCAGGTGATAATTAGGCTGCTTAGTGCTTTTGTCAGTTATATCCCCGTCAATTATATATAACTCGCACCCTATGATGGGTTTAATTCCCTCTTCCTTAGCCAGCCTGTAAAATTCCACTGCCCCGTACATTACGCCATGGTCAGTAATTGCTGCTGCCGGCATGTTGTTTTCCCTGGCATGCCGGATTAGGTCCCCAATCCGGGTAGCACCGTCAAGGAGGCTGTATTCAGTGTGTAAATGTAAGGGAGCATAAGGTTTCATATTTACTTATGGTAATCCAAATTTGCGGGCAAGGACAGAATCTTAATAAAAAGTTTTACATCAGGTTATATTCGTAAATTTATATTTTAAGACCGTGGCTAAATTTTTTAACCCCACCCGCGGCCACCCGATTGGAAGGCGCTCGGCGCAGCCGAGCGCCTCTTTTTAGAACAATTTGAAATTTTTAGCCTTTATTTTTGATATCATAATAAAAAATGCCTAGAGCTTAAAAAATAATTGACCAGGAGAGCTTTCCTATGAGGATGACAAATTTATTTTTTGCCACATTAAGAGAAAACCCTGCTGATGCAGAGGTTATAAGCCATCAGTTAATGGTTAGGGCAGGATATATAAGAAAATTAACCAGCGGAATCTATACATACCTCCCGCTGATGTGGCGTGTAGTCAAAAAAATCTCTGATATCATCAGGGAAGAGATGGATACAGCCGGAGCACAGGAACTTATGATGCCGATATTGCAGCCTGAAGAGCTATGGGCAGAATCCGGCCGCTGGGAAGCATACGGAAAAGAATTAATGCGGGTAGAAGACCGCCATGGCAGAATGAATGCGCTTGGACCAACACATGAAGAAATAATTACCGCACTGGTTAGGGATGAAATAAGATCTTACAGGCAGCTCCCGGTAAACTTATACCAGATCCAGGATAAGTTCCGCGATGAAATAAGGCCGCGCTTCGGGCTTTTAAGAGGCAGGGAATTCCTTATGAAAGATGCTTACAGCTTTGATGCTGATGAAGCCGGACTTGACCTTAGTTATCAAAAAATGACACAGGCATATATTAATATATTCAACAGATGCGGGCTGGAAACAAGGATGGTACGTAGTGACAGCGGCGCAATCGGCGGGAGCGTAAGCCATGAGTTCATGGTGTTAACCAGGACAGCCAGTGGGGAAAACGATGTTTTATACTGTGATAGCTGTGCTTATGCCGCAAATTCCAACCGCGCTGAATCACGTATGCCCCAGGCCCGAACCGATGGCGGCTTCTCAGAAGCCCAGGAAGTTGACACCCCGGGCATTAAAAGTATAGAAGACCTGGCCAATTTCTTTAAAATTGAGCAGTCAGCTATATGTAAAACCCTGGTCTATATTGTTGATGAAAAACCTGTTATGGCCTTAATAAGAGGAGACAGGACAGTTGAGGAAACAAAACTTAAAAATGCCCTTGGCGCAAATGATATTCGCATAGCAAGCAATGCTGAAATTGAGGAATTAACTCAAAAATTCGGACTGAATACTCAGGCCGGCTTTATAGGACCTGTCGAAATTGATATTCAAGTGGTTGGAGATGAAAGTATACGCGAATTAACAAACTTTGTGGTTGGAATTAACAGGACTGACAAGCATTTAGTCGGCGCTAACTGGGGTAAGGAACTCTCACTTCCTGAGAAAATAGTTGATATCAGGCTTGCTTTTGCCGATGATTTCTGTCCTGAGTGCGGGGGTAAACTTGAAATTACAAAGGGAATTGAGGTTGGCAACATCTTTAAGCTGGGTACCAAGTACTCAGAAACAATGAAAGCAACGTTTACCGATGAAAACGGCAAGGAAAAACCATTTATCATGGGATGTTACGGCATCGGCGTAACCAGGACAGCAGCAGCAGCAATTGAAAGATATCATGATAAAGATGGTATTCAGTGGCCAGTTGCTATTGCTCCTTACCATGTGATTGTTGTGCCTGTTAATGTGAGTGATGAGCTTCAGATGAGTACTGCAGAAGCAATATACGATGAGCTTTGTGATAAAAATATTGAGACAGTAATTGATGACAGGGACGAAAGGCCTGGTGTTAAGTTCAAAGATGCTGACTTAATAGGTTTTCCTATAAGGATCACAGCAGGCAAAACCCTGAGTGAGGGCATGGTGGAAATCAAAATCCGTTCAACATCAGAGGTGTTGAAAGTTCCAAAAGAAGAAGCCGTATCAAAAGCAATAGAGTTGATAAATATGGAACTAACTAAGCAGATGACTCTGCCAGCCGGGGTTTAGAGAATTTAAAGGTATTATATGCCTTATTAACCAACTTTTGTCCTGATTTAAAAGTATCTACAATAAAATTACTTCCTATTCTCAGAACAGCATGGCTAATCGGGCTTTCTATAAATTCCCGTATATGAGGCAGCAATGCTTCTTCTCCTATCCTATGGGCATTTCTGACTAATTCAGGATCCGGCCTCCATCTGGTAAGCTTCCCAAACAGTACGTCTGTTCTTTCCGCACCAAGAGTGTTTTCTAAGTCCCTTTTAATCTTGGCTGACATATCTCTTGTGTTGGCAATAGAAGCCCTGCTAGCCGCTTTGAATCCTGAAAATCCATGTCTGAGCTTAAACCAAAGGTCTCTTGGTGTTCCCGGTTTGTCCAGGCTGGTTAGAAAATGAGTTTGAATTGGCCCTGAGGTATCAGCATAGATTTTATCAAGTCTTTTAGCAAAAGACCTGCTTAAACCTCTTTGGGGAAACAACTTTAATCTTATACTCCATATGCCTTCCCTTGCTTCCTCGATAATAAGATTTCCTAAGCCCCCCGGTACTTTTAGTCCCTTACAAGCACGAACATTACCAGGAATGTTTTCTTCTCCGGTAAGCATTTTACTGAACCCTCTACTTGCAGCCGGGTTTTCATTTAAAATACCCCAATGAGAAGCCGTATCATGTAAGGCATGCATCATTCTGCCTTTTCCATAAAGGGCTTTTATAACTGCCATATCAAACGCTTTTCTGGTTGCCGCGGTTTCACTTTTACCAAGCTCTTCAAGCAATCCTGATGCTCTTATCAGGCTTTCTTTGACGAATTCTCCGACTCTGGCAATAAATTCTACTCCTCTGGCAGGGTCATTAGTGGTATGTTGAGCCGTAATAGTTAACCCATGAAGAGTATCAGCGTTTTTAGCCCCGGTTTGCATTACGTTTAAGGCATCTTTAGAGAGCAAGTTACCCAGAGCTATTTTTATGTATCTGGCATGAACCACTGGCATCATAGGCCAAAAGCCTCCTAATAATCTTCTGTATTTTCATAATATTAAAAACAAACCTGTAAAGTATTAGAAAATTGTTAGGTTTTAAAAAATCTTTGGGTTAGCAGGTTTAAACCCGAGGATCAATTTTTTATTTATAATCCCGGGATTGATGATACCCAAGCCTGTTAAAAGTTATCCTGTATATAGTAAAACGTATATTTCAGGTTTCGGTGATCAGCACAGCTTGGGGAGTGATTTATAAATGAAAATTTTCAAAGCGGTAATTAGTAAAAGTCTTGCAGCATCGGTAATTTGCATATTTTTTCTGCAAGCATCAGCAAATGCTTTCGATGGAGCAATTTTAAAAGGCATAAAAGTAGATATGCTCGGTAGTCAGGGTTATAAGATTACTGTTAAGACTGATAAAGACGTGCCAATCAAAAAATACGTAACTGCTGCAAATAAAGTAGTGCTTGATTTAAAAAATGTAAGGCCTGCACAGTTTGTAAACACTGTATATAGCAATGCTCCTGAAATTGATCACGTTATAGTGCAACCGAATTCCGGTGATAAACTTAGAATTTTCATACAGGGAATGAACATAGCATCAAGCAAAATTATCCTTGACACCAGGGACGAGGCCCTTGACTTTTTACAAGTCCCGGTTTACCCGCAGGAAAAGAATATTAGCGCTGAAGAGCTATTATTCAACAAAGACAAGCCTGTAAACGAAAATTTCGTTCAGGAACAACCTGCTGACTCGGTTTTCATTGACCTATCTAATAAAAAAGCCTCAAGAGCAAATGCTTCCAATTCAATAGACAAGATAAAATCAGTTACACCAATCATTTCACTAAAACAACAAAGCAAAAGTAATTTTAATAGCGTTAAAGAATCTGTAGTTGGCGGTTCATCACCGGGTAAAATATTTGAGGCATCAACATTTGACTGGGTATTAAGGTTCTTAATGCTAGGTGTAGTAATTATTGGGGGATTTAAGCTCTTTAGAAAGCCTAAGAATGTTGAGATTAATCTAAATTCAGAAGAGATGAAAGACAGGGAAATCTCACTTTATAAATCAGTTGACTCAAAGAAAGAACTGCTTACAAGAAGCCTTGGGCTTCCCGCACAGAAGCAAAGCGTTGCTAAAAAGCCAAATTACTCATCCATTTCCCGGTATGGAATTAATGAGTACAAGAACAGCCAGCTTCCTCCAAGGAAAACGACTTTGCCTGCATCAGGACATAGCTTGAATATTGGAGCAAGACCAAAACCGGCACCGCAAACTCTTGCAATGAAACCAAAAACTGCTCAAACCTCGCTAAAACCAAGGCCGGCCAGTGCCGCAAAAGTAACACCAAAACAAACAGCACAGGCCAGAGAAAACTTTGACGGAGTAAAATTCCTGGAGACAATGGCTTCTATATACCAAAAAAGCGGCAGGACAGATTTAGCTTCCGGTATCAGGCAAAATATTATTCAAAAACAATAGCCCCATAACTCAGGGCAATTCAGTTCTAAATTGGATAAATTAAACTTAAACTGTCACCCCGCACTTGATGCGGGGTCTAGCCAATTAATGCTGATACGCGATAAGTAA